>DASZBP010000234.1:0-4145 GCA_035943915.1 Gaiellaceae bacterium
GCGCCGCTGATGCCGAGCGCGATGTACAGCTTCGGCGCAACCGTCTTGCCGGTCTGGCCAACCTGCGCCGAATACCCGTACCAACCCGCGTCGACGACCGCGCGCGTCGCCGCGACCGCGCCGCCCAGCGCCTGCGCGAGCTCCTCCGCAAGCGCGAAGTTCTCCGGCTGCCCGAGGCCACGGCCGCCCGCGACGATCACGTCGGCGTCCTCGATCGACGGGCCCTGCTGCTCCGCATGCGCCTGCTCGACCATCTCCGCGAGCATGGAGAAGTCCTCGAGCTCGACCGTGGCGTCGCGCACCTCCGAGGTCCCGGTCAACGGAACGGCGTCGAGCGCGCCTGCGCGGAAGATCCCGAGCCGGATGGGCGTCGACCAGCCGACCTCGACGACCACCGTGTCCTGCAGCTGCGGCGCGTGACCCTTCTCACCGTCGAAGTCGACGAGGCCCCAGTTCAGTCCCGCGCCGAGACGCGCGGCGAGTCCCGCAGCGATGTCGGCAGCGAGCACCGACTGCGCGAAGAGCACCGTGTCGTACCCCTCGTCGGCGACGAGCTTCGCGATGACGTCGACGCGAGGCTGCGGCAGCGGTGACTCGAGCCGAGAGTCGTCCGCCGCCCACACGAGCGTGCCGAGACCGTCGGCAATGCCTTTCACACCCGAGCCGATGACGACACCGTGCGCGCCGTCGGCCTTCGCGAGCACGCCGAGCGAGCCCTTCTGCACAGCGCCTTCGTGATGCTCGAGGAAGACGAGCGTCTTCGCCATCAGACGAGCCTCTTCTCTGCGAGGAACTCGACAATCTTCTCTGCGGCCGACCCGTCGTCCTCGATCTTCACCGAGTCGCCGCGCGCCGGCGGCGGCGAGAGCTCGAGCACCGTTGTGCCCGAAGCGACGGCCGACGCGGAAACCGTCTCCTGCGGCTTCTTCTTCGCGCCCATGATCCCCTTGAGCGACGGATACCGCGGCGTGTTGATCGCGTCCGACACTGCGACGATCGCCGGCAGCGGCGCGCGGATCGTGTCGTACCCGAACTCGGTCTGGCGCTTGCCCGTGATCGTGCCGTCGTCGACGGAGAGCTCCGACACCTGCGAGATCGCGGGCCGGCGCATCTTCTCGGCGACGGCGGCCCAGATGCATGCACCGCCGCCGTCCGCCGACTGCTGCCCGAACAGCACGAGATCCGGCTCCTCCTTCGCAATCGCCTCCGCGAGCGCGGATGCCGTGCCGAGGAGGTCCGAGCCCGCCAGCGCTTCGTCCGAGACGAGCACGGCGCGGTCGGCGCCCATCGCGAGCGCCTTGCGCAGCGCGTCGAGCGCGCGCTCCGGCCCCATCGACAGCACCACGGTCTCGCCGCCGATCTGCAGCGCCTCCTCGACGGCGTACGAGTCGAAGTCCGAGAGCGTCAGCTCGCCGGAGCGCACCAGCCGCTTCGAGGATGGGTCGAGCTTGCGTCCGGCGGACGCGTCGGGAACGGCTTTCACGCAGACGACGATCTTCATCCGGGCGGGACTGTAGCTACGCGGGGACGCGGCCCTGCAGGTACTGGACGATGTCGCTCGTGGGCGCGCCGGGCGTGAAGACCTCCGCCACACCTTGCTGCTTCAACTCGACGACGTCGTCCGCGGGAATCGTGCCGCCGACGAGCACGAGCACGTCCTCCGCGCCGCGCTCCTTCAGCAGCGACACGACGCGCGGCACGAGCGTCATGTGCGCGCCGGAGAGGATCGAGATGCCGATCGCATCGGCATCCTCCTGGATCGTCGTCTCGACGATCTGCTCCGGCGTCTGATGCAGGCCCGTGTAGATGACCTCCATCCCCGCGTCGCGCAGCGCGCGCGCGATGATCTTCGCGCCGCGGTCGTGGCCGTCGAGGCCCGCCTTCGCGATCACCACTCTGATCTTCCCTGCCATCGCGTGGGTCAGTATAGGAACGTGCGGCTCACCGTCATCGGTTGCTCGCCCGCCTGGCCGAACCCGGGCGCCGCGCAGTCGGGCTATCTCGTCGAGGGAAGCGGGCGCCTGCTCGTCGATTGCGGCCCCGGCGTCCTGTCGCGGCTGCGCGAGAACGAGGCCTGGCCGCGCATCGACGCGATCGCCATCTCACACCTGCATCTCGACCACGTCGCCGACCTCACTGCCTGGCTGTGGGGCGCGCTGATGGGGCCGGGGCGCGGCGCACCGAAGCCGCAGCTCTGGGTGCCGCACGGCGCTCGGTTCGACGACCCGCTCGAAGACGCGTTCGATCTCCACGAGTACACGGCGCGAGAGCCGTTCGAGGCAGCCGGCTTCACGATCACCGCGATCCCGACACGACACGCTGCGCTGCCGCACGGCTTCCGCATCAGCGACGGCCAGAAGACGCTGGCGTACTCCGGCGACAGCGGCCCGACGCCTGAGCTCGCCGAGCTCGCGGACGGCGCCGACCTCTTCCTCTGCGAGGCGACGCAGGCAGACGACGAGCCGGCCGAGCTCCACCTGACGGCGCGGGAGGCGATCGCCGTCGGTGCGAAGCGGCTGCTGCTGACGCACCGGCCCGCCGAGCTGCCGCCGGCCGACGCGATCGTCGCGCACGACGGACTGACGATCGACGTCTAGAAGACGGGCGTCTCCCGCCAGATCCCCCAGACCTCGCGGAAGGCATCGCACATCTCGCCCATCGTCACGTACACGCGCGACGCGTCGATGATCGGGTGCATCAGGTTCCGGTCGTCGCGCGCGGCGTCTTCCTTCAGCCGCGCGAGCGCCTGCTCGACCGCGCCGGAGTCGCGTTTCGCGCGCACGGCCTGCACGCGCTCGATCTGCTTCTGCTCGAGCGCCGGGTCGACCTTGAGGAGCTCGAGGTGCTTCTCGTCCTGCATCTCGTAGCGGTTGACGCCGACGACGACGCGCTGCTGCGACTCGACCTCCGACTGGTAGCGGAACGATGCCTCGGCGATCTCGCGCTGGAAGAAGTTCTCCTTGATCGCGGCGACGACGCCGCCGATCCGCTCGATCTGGTCGAAGTACGCGTATGCCTGCCGCTCGAGCTCGTTGGTGAGGTGCTCGACGTAGTAGGAGCCGCCGAGCGGATCGGTCGTGTTCACAACACCGGTCTCGTGTGCAATGACTTGCTGAGTGCGCAGCGCGATGCGCACCGCATCCTCGGTCGGCAGCGCAAGCGCCTCGTCGAACGAGTTCGTGTGCAACGACTGCGTGCCGCCGAGCACCGCCGCAAGCGCCTCGATCGCGGTGCGCACGATGTTCACCTCCGGCTGCTGCGCGGTGAGCGAGACACCGGCGGTCTGCGTGTGGAAGCGCATGAGCCAGGAGCGCGGATTCTTCGCGCCGTACTTCTCGCGCAGCTCGCGCGCCCAGATACGGCGCGCGGCGCGGTACTTCGCGATCTCCTCGAAGAAGTCGAGATGCGCGTTGAAGAAGAACGACAGGCGAGGCGCGAAGTCGTCGATGTCGAGGCCGCGCTCGATTGCCCACTCGACATACGTGAACCCGTCGGCGAGCGTGAACGCCAGCTCCTGCACCGCGTTCGAACCGGCCTCGCGAATGTGGTAGCCGCTGATCGAGATGGGATGCCACAGCGGCATCTCCTTCGAGCAGAACTCGACCATGTCCGTGACGAGCCGCATCGACGGCTCCGGAGGGAAGATGTACTCCTTCTGCGCGATGTACTCCTTGAGGATGTCCGTCTGGATCGTCCCGCGGAGCTTGTCGCGCGTCACACCCTGCTCCTCGCCGACACACGCGTAGAACGCGAGCAGGATCGCCGCCGGCGAGTTGATCGTCATCGACGTCGACACCTCGCCGAGCGGGATGCCGGAGAACAGCGTCTCCATGTCCTCGAGCGAGTCGACGGCGACGCCCTCACGGCCGACCTCGCCGAGCGAGCGCGCATGGTCGGAGTCGTAGCCCATCAGCGTCGGCATGTCGAAGGCGGTCGAGAGCCCGGTCTGCCCGTGCTCGAGGAGATAGCGGAAGCGCTCGTTGGTCTCGGCGGCCGTGCCGAAGCCGGCGAACTGCCGCATCGTCCAGAGGCGGCCGCGGTACATCGAGGGGTAGACGCCGCGCGTGAACGGATACACGCCCGGGTAGCCGAGGTCGCGGTCATAGTCGGCCTCGCTCGACTCAGGCGTGTAGAGCGGCTCGTTC
>DASZBP010000235.1:0-3299 GCA_035943915.1 Gaiellaceae bacterium
CGCTCGCGCCGGGCACGCGCTGGATCTATACCGGAGTGAAGGACGGAATCCCCTCACGCGACGTGGTCACGGTCTTGCGGCAGACGAAGACAATCGGCGGCGTCCCGTGCGTCGCACTCCAGGACCGCCTCTACCTACACGGCCGGCTCGAGGAACGGACGACCGACTGGTACAGCCAGGACGCCAAAGGCAACGTCTGGTACTTCGGTGAGGACACGGCAGAGCTCGGCCGCAACGGGAAGGTGATCAGCACCGAGGGCACCTGGGCGGCCGGCGTCGCCGCTGCGCAGCCCGGCATCTACATGCCGGCTCACCCACGCATCGGGCAGACCGGACGCCAGGAATACCTAAAGGGCCACGCAGAAGACCACTTCAAGGTCGTGTCGCTGCTCCGCACAAACGCCGTACTCACAGCGGAATGGACGCCGCTCGAACCGGGCGTCCTCGACCACAAGCTGTACGTCCGCGGCGTCGGCACAGTCCTCGAGCAGACCGAGCACGGCGGTGACGAGCGCAACGAGCTTGTTTCCGTGACGCATTCGCCATAACCGACCAGAATCGGCGCGCGGTTCGCATGGGTGCCTCGCAACGCCCTCGAGCTGTAGGGAGGCGGCCGGAGCAAGGCCCCATCGCTCCGGCCGCCGTTTAGACCCGTCTGGTCAGTGCGGGTAGAAGCCCAGATTTTGCCGAGCGGTCGCCGCCATGTCAGGCCCGTAAAACTGGCCTCCGGCACCGACATAGCCGTCGCCCTTGGGTGTCACGTTGCACTGCAGGTGGTAGCTGCCGACGTTAGTGCCGCCCGGGATGTTGCCATCGACGGCGGTCGGCTCCCAATACCCTTCATTGGCCAGGATGAGCACTTCAGCGGCCGGCCACACGCCAGGATCCGTCTGGTAGATCGAGTAGCAGAGGTAGGCGCCACTCACACTCGCCTGGATCGGAGCGAAGGCGAGGACGGTTAGGTTGAAGCAGGCACTCGACGTCCCTCCACCGAACGCCTGGAAGGAGTATGCGCCGGGTGGGACACTTGCCGGGACTGGCCCGAAGCTGTAGCGGCCGCTGCCGTCCGTCGACTGCGTCGCCTAGAGAAAGAACGGCGCTAGCCCCAACACAATTAGGGAGAGCGGGGCCATCACATGGACCGTCGCCATGCGCCGACCGAGCGCGCGCGATAGGTGGGCTGTTGGTTACAGCGACCCGCCCGCCATCCGCAACCAACAGCCCTTGCGCCGCCCGCAGAGCTTGAGACCCGCGGGCGACCAGAAACTTGCAAATTTCGACCCGGACCGAAGGGCCCCTCTCAGCGCAATGGCGTCGAGACGCGACGATGAGGCGCCGGCCCCGATGCCGCGCACAATGTCTCAGTCGTGGTGGCGGGATGCAGTCACAGGAGGGCTGATGCGGAAGGCCATGGGAGGGAGAAGGAACTGACCCCCCGCATCAAGTCGCTCGGACGCGCGGGCGGGCGGTCCTTCGCGGCTTTTGCCCTTGACGCGGGACTGTAGGGGCGGTCAACGACTTGAAGACCGTCCAAATGAGCAGTCTGCACTCAGCACTTAGGAGAGCAGCGGAACGAGTAAAGCCCGGACGACGGGCCGAATGGTGACGCCCAGTTCTCACGTGTCGCGACCGGCGCGAAACCCGTTGTGCCTTCGATGACACTTACCAGCACCATCATCCTTAACGCGTTCTTGTTCGTCGCTATCGTCGCCACGCTCATCTGGCTCCTCGGCTACAAGGAGGTCCGGCAGGGCGTGCGTCACGAGAAGCGCCTCCTCCGCTTGCATTCGCTGCGCTCGGCCGCGCAGCCAGGCGTCGCCGCGTCGCCTAGCTAGACGAGCCCGTCCAGCTAGACACAAGGAGAGCAGGGTCTCAGCCCGCCCGCGAGGCCCTGCTCTCCTTGACGTACGAGGCTCGAACAAGCGGTGTGTGCGGAGCGACACTCACCCGACGCAGTTACCTCGAGCGAGCGAACCGATCGCCACAGGTCTGGCAGAGCTGGCATTCGTCCGCGTCAAACCAGGAGAGAAGGTCGGGCTCTCTAACAGACATGCATCGACCGTAAGCGTCGAACCAGGCCAATGCCATAGGCCGTTCGGCCCAACCTTTGCGGGGTCAGAACTATCCGAGAACCGGGCCGGGTCGCAGCACGCTTCAGTAACCTTTGCTCGATCACGGCTCGGCGCCGACACGGACGGCGAAGTCTGCGTCGAATGACCGCCACCACCACACCGGGAGATCGTCTCTCACGGATCGACAGAGCGTCCGGGTCGCCTCTGCCCGGTGGCGGTTTGCTGGTTGCAACACCCTCACCGCCCGCCACCGGCGCCCATACAAGTCAAACTCGTCGCCCGGCTTGAAACATTCAGGAACCGGCACCTCAACCCGCTGCTCCTTCGAAAACTCGAGAACAGCAAGGGCCGGGCTAAATACGTCAGAGGTTTCCACGAAGCTAGAGACCCGCCGGCCACCAAAAACCTGCAAATCTGGTTCGGCGCAGGCACTTGCGGACGTAAAACCGGAGAACGTGTCAGCGGTCGACTCACGCCGCGGCATGAGCCAACTCTGCCGAGGGCATGGAGGCCGTGTCTGCAATCGCTTGGCCGATGGCGGAGCTGAGCTCGATCGTGCAGGCGCCTTTTAGGATGTAGCCGTGGGCGCCGCGATCGAAAGCGGCTTGCACTTGGTGCCGGTCTGCGCTCGCGGAGCAGATGATTACCTTGATCTTGGGGAATTCGGTTCGGATCTGCAGCAGGCAGCCGAGGCCGTCGGCGCCCGGCATAGTCAGGTCGAGCAGCACCGCGTCGGGCTGTGTTCCCCGCACCAGCGGGAGCGCCTGGGAGCCCGATCGGGCCAAGCCAACGATCTCGAAAACGCGGTCGGCTACCAAGGCGCCGCATGCTCCGGCAAGCAAAAGGCCGTGATCGTCGACGAGCACGATCCGCAGGCGAGGCGACTGCTGAAGTTGGTCGACGTTCTTAAGCATGGCAACGCTGGCGGTCATGCCGACGCCAGATGCCGACTTGAGGCCCCGCGCGAACGCCAGGGCTGTGTCCGCGCCGCTACCGACGCAGTCCCAGATCCGTGTATTACGGGCACCACTTCTGCACCCGAACGCGCCATCCCAACAAGCTCGAACGCCCATTCGGGCGTGAGCGCCTCCTGAAATTCCAAGTATCCGCGCGGATGTCCGTCCGCGAACACAATCCCTTCCTCCATCAGAAACAACCTCCGCATCGGTTTGCCGCCAACCGTCGTTGCGGACCGGCCGACCAGTGCGGCTACGCGCCACCCTCGCA
>DASZBP010000236.1:0-2506 GCA_035943915.1 Gaiellaceae bacterium
GACCCGCTCGCGCCCATGAACTTCGGGCTCTGGAACCATTTGAAGCCGGCGAGCAGGCCGAGCATGGCGCGCGTCGCGGCAACCGCGGTGATCAGCGAGACGACGGTGCCGATCAGCAGCATCAGGGCGAAGCCCTTGACGCCGGCGGTCGCGACCGCGAACAGGATCAGCGCGGTGATCGCGGTGACGACGTTCGCGTCGACGATCGTGCGGAAGCCCTTCGCATAGCCGTTTGCGATCGCGGCCTTCACGGACTTCCCGGCGCGCACTTCTTCCTTGATGCGTTCGAAGACGACGACGTTCGCGTCGGCTGCGACGCCGATCGTGAGGATCAGGCCGGCGAAGCCCGGCAGCGTCAGCGTGACGCCGAACAGCAGGATCGCGGCGTACATGAACGCGGCGTAGATGCCGAGGCCGAGCACCGCGACGACCCCGAGAAAGCGGTACAGCAGGATCAGGAACACCATGACGGCAATCAGGCCGCCGATCGCCGCGTACTCGGCCTGCTTCAGCGAGTCCTTGCCGAGCGTCGCAGAGACGTCGGTGCGCTCGACGGTGACGAAGTTGATCGGCAGCGCGCCGGTCTGCAGGACGAGCGCGAGCTGCTGCGCCTCGCTGACGTTCGGGTTCGCGCCGAACGTGATCTCCGCGCCGCTCCCGGTCGGGTCGATGCCGTCCGGGTTCTGGCTCGGGTCGATGACCGGCCACGACCGCAGCTGGTTGTCGAGGACGATGGCGAACGCACCCGCCGGGCCGCAGTTGTTCGACGACCCGCCCGAGATCTGGCAGCGCACCGCCTCGGCCTTCGTGACCTGGTGGAAGACACTGTTGCCGTGCCCCGTGAACTGCAGGAGCACGATCGGCTGGCCGTTCTGGTCGTAGTCCTGGCGGATGCCGGACAGCTTCAGGTCCTTGCCCGTCATGTTCGGGTACTTGCCGTCCGTCGCGTTCGTGTCGCCGGCGTAGGCGCCGTGCTTGAAGAGGTAGTAGTCCGTCTTACCGGCAGGCGGCAGGCCGTTGGCCGTGTTCTCGCCCGGGCACACCGACGTCGTCGTCACGTTGCACGTGACGACGGTCATCTTCGACGGGACGCTGAGGATCTTGGCGCCTGCCGGCACCTTTCCGCCGTACTGCGAAAGGAGGCCGGGCAGACCGGTCGTCGGATAGTGCTGCAACGTCTGCGACGGGCCTGCGATGCGATGCCACACGGTCGTCGTCGTGTGTGTCGTCTTCTTCTTCTTGCCCGTGCCGGTGGTCTTCGTGTGCGTGACCTTGACGGGCTTGAAGAGGTAGTAGTCGGACGGCGTGCCGGTCTTCGCGCTCGCCTGCACGCGCAGCAGCAGGTCGTGGAGGCTTCGATACGGGATGACCTGCCCGGTGCTGCTCACCGACGGCGAGATCAGGGCGGGCACCAGGTCGTAGAGCTCGAGCTGTGCCGTCTTCCCGATCAGCGCCGCGGCGCGCGCGGGATCGTGCTCGCCGGCGAGCTGGATCGAGATCTCGTTGCTCGACTCCTGGCGGACGATCGGCTCCGACACGCCGAGCTTGTCAATGCGGCTGCGGATGATCGAGATCGAGCGCGTCATGTCCTCGCTCGTCAGCTTGTGCCCGCGCGGCGGCACCGCCTTGAGGATGACCTCGAGGCCGCCCTGAAGATCGAGGCCCTTGTGCAGCGACTTGTGGCCGGGCGAGCTCTTGATCCCGATGAACGCGACGCCCGCCAGCGCCAGCAGGATCAGAAAGACAAGGACGAGATGTGAGCGCCGGGACGACAAGGCCGGGACAGGTTAGCTGGGTTCTTCAGCGCTTTCGGCGGGGGTTTCGGCCGGTTCGACCTCGACCTCCACGTCCCGCGCCACCGCGGCGACAGCGCGCCGGTCGAGCGTGACGACGACACCCGGCGAGATTTCCAGCTGAACCGTGTTCGCTTCCTCGTCGAGCCCCTTCACGTGGCCGTGCAGACCGCCGGCGGTGATGATCTCGTCGCCGAGGCCGACCGAGTCCTGCATGTCCGCATGCGCCGTCCGGCGCCTGCGCGCCGGCAGCATCAGGAAGAAATACGCCAGGCCGAGGATGACGACGATGATTAGGACATTCATGTGAGCCTTTCGAGCGCGCTTCGCTTGTAGGTGGCGAACTCCCCGCGCTGGATCGCCGCGCGGGCGCCCCGGGCCAGTTCGAGCACGAAGCGTAGATTGTGGAGCGAGAGCAGGCGCAGGCCGAGCAGCTCGTTCTGGTTCACGAGATGGCGGATGTAGGCGCGGCTGAACCTCGTGCACGCCGGGCAGTCGCAGTCCGAGTCGAGCGGCTCGGGATCGCGCGCGAACCGCGCGTTGCGGAGATTGAGGCGGCCGTGCGCCGTGAGCGCGGTCCCCGTGCGAGCCATGCGCGTCGGCAGCACGCAGTCGAACATGTCGACGCCCGCCTCGATCACCTCGAGGATCCCCTCCGCGTCACCGATCCCCATGAAGTACCGCGGCTTCCCGGCCGGCAGCAGCGCCGTCGC
>DASZBP010000237.1:0-2345 GCA_035943915.1 Gaiellaceae bacterium
CTGCAAAGCGCGCCAAGAAGGCAGCTGCGCGTGCCGGAAACGCCTGAGGAATTCTGGGAGCGCGCACGCGGCGCGCTGAAGACTCCTCCGCTCGACGACTGGGACACCTGGCCGTTCGTCGGTGAGCCCGCGCCGCGCGAGCTTGCGCCGCCGCAGGGTGCAGACCGACCGCGGCACGGCCAGGGCGGCGTCGGCTGCCGCGAATGCGAAGAGGGCCTCGAGCGCGCGATCTGGCACGACGAGAACTGGGTGCTCAAGCCGCTCTCGGAGCCGAGCGGCATGCCGTGCGTCGTGCTGCTGAACACCCGGATGCATGTCGACTTCCATGACCTTCCCGACGACCTGCAGTCGGAGCTCGGCGCGTTGCTCGTCCGTGTGCAGCGCGCGATCTATGCGATCGGCGACATCGGCAACGTCCACATCCTGCGCATCGGCGACGGCAGCGAGCACTGTCACTTCTGGTTTATGGCGCGGCCGCTCGGCATCCACCAGCTGCAGAGTGGATTCATCCAGATCTGGGACGACGTGCTGCCGCCGCTGCCCGAGGACGTATGGCGCGCGAACCTCGAGATCGTCGCGCGCGAACTGACCGGCTAGGGCCGGGTCAGCGCGTCGACGGGCTCGACGTGCACGAGCTTCTTCGCGGCGCGTGCGAACGCCTTGTCGAGCGTCACCAGCGCATCGGCCTGGAGCTGCGTAATCGCCACATATTCGGCACGCGTCGTGTCTGCGAGACCCATTTTCTCGGCAGCCAGGAACGCCGCGCGGCGTGACGCTCTGTCGTTCAGCAGCCGCATCTTCACCTCGGCGAGCCGCTCGAGCCGTTCCAGCGCAGCCTTGCGATCGAGATCGCCGCGCTGCACTGCGGCGTAGAGCGCCGACAGGGCTTCGGAGCGGATACCCGCCGGCGCTACGAGCTCGTGGTCGGGATGCACCACGACGTTCCCCGACGCGATCCGCAGGAGCACCTCCCCATCGACGACGAATCGCGTCATCCGCGAAGAGCCTTAAGCGCAGGCCCAAGCGCCTGCTTCCCGTGCAGGGCCGGCTCGAAGAGGTCGCCATGCTGCGCGATGCGCTCGAGCGCGACCGCCATCGTGAAGTCGCGTGGCCGAACGTCCTCCGTCAGCTCCTCCCAGCGCAACGGCGTCGACACCGGGGCGCCCGGCTTCGGCCGCACGGAATAGACCGAAGCGATCGTCTTGCCGTGGCCGTTCTGCCGGTGGTCGACGAGCACGCCTGAGCGCTTCTTCTTCAGCCACTCCGTCGTGACCTCGCCCGGATGCTCTGCTTCGAGCTTGCGCGACAACAGCTCCGCGAACTCGTACGTCTCCTCGTAGCTCGAACGACGCGCGATCGGCAGCACGACATGGATGCCGTCCGCGCCGCTCGTCTTCACGTACGACTCGAGCTCGAGCTCCTGCAATGCGTCGTGGACGAGATGCGCGACGCGAATGCACTGCGCGAACGCACCCTTCTCTTCCGGCGGGTCGAGGTCGAAAAGCACGAAGTCCGGACGGTCGGGCTTGTCGACGCGGGAGTACCACGCGTTCATGTCGATGCAGTGCATCTGCACCATCCACAACAAGACGTCGCGCGAGTTGACGAGCGGGAAGTCGACCAGGCGCGACTCACCCTTGCCGCCGCGCGGCCACGTGCGGAACTGCCGCGTCGGGATCCAGTCGGGCATGCCCTTCGGCGCCTGCTTCTGGAAGAACGAGCCACCGGGCAGTCCCTCGCGCCAGCGCTTCATCGTGAACGGCCGGTCGCGCAGGTGCGGCACGATCGCATCCGCGACCTGGTCGTAGTACGCGAAAAGCTCGCCCTTCGTGATCCCGTCGTCCGGGAAGAGCACACGGTCGGCCGACGAGAGCTTCACCTTCATACGACGTCCATGATCGGGAACCGGGCGTCCTCGTCGAGACATGCCTGCGCGAAGAGCGCCGCGCCGATGTCGCCGGTGAACAGCGTGTAGCGCCCCTGTCGCTGCTCGAACGCGTGCATCGCGAAGGATCGTGCCCGCTCGAGCCACATCTGATCCCCGGTGAGGGCGTACGTCTTCAGCAGCGCATAGCCGTTGCCGGCCGTGCCGTGACACAGCCCCGGGCCCTTGTCGAGCGGCCCGGTGCGCCAGGTCATCTCGGCGCCGGCGAGCAGCAAGTCCTCTGGCATGAGGTCGCCGAGCGTTGCGACGATGCCCGGCGCGCCGTGGCACCACTGCACGCGCAGCTTGTGGTCGTCCGGCCCCGGCGGCCAGTTCACAGCTCCGTCCTCCCAGATCGCATGCGCACGCAGTACCGACTCCACGGCGCCCCGCAACTCATCGTCGGGGACGTGCCCGCGCA
>DASZBP010000238.1:0-2758 GCA_035943915.1 Gaiellaceae bacterium
AGGTCGCCGGACGCCTCGAACTGGTCGAGCTTCTGCGGCGCGCTCGCCGTCACCTCGCGAAGCGCCGAGAGGAGGTCGTCGTCGGTCAGCGGCGCATCGTCGAGAGCCGTGATCTCGCCGTCGTGCCGGACCATGGGCGGCCTGTCCACCTTCAGATGGATGTCCGAGGCCCCGAGCTCGACGGCGCGGCGGAGCAGCGCGTTCAGATTCATCGCCTTCTCTGTGTCGGCACGCAACGGGTATGCCTTTAGGAATGGAGCTGCTCCTCCTCGCCCGCCACGGCCAGTCCGAGCTCAATGTGAAGGGGGTCGTCAACGGCGATCCGACCCGCGATCCCGGTCTGACCGACGTCGGCCGCGAGCAAGCGGAAAGCCTCGGACGCCAGATCGCCGGTGTCACGATCGATCTCTGCGTCGCGTCGCTTTTCCTGCGCGCGCAGCAGACGGCGCACATCGCGAGCGGCCGCGTGCCCGAGCTCGTCGACGGAGGTCTCAACGACATCCAGGTCGGGGAGCTCGAAGGCCGGACGCTCGCCGACTATCGCGCGTGGAAGCACGCGCACACACGCGACGACGCGTTCCCCGGCGGCGAGTCGCTGAACGACGCCGCGCGCAGGTACGCCGACGCCTTCGAGCGGCTGCTCGCGTGTGACGAGCACACGATCTTCGTCGTCTGCCACGAGATCCCGGTGCGCTACGCCGTCAACGCCGCTGCCGGCTCGACCGACCTGGACGGCCCGTTGCACGACGTCGCGAACGCGTCGCCGTACGTCTTCGACGCGGCGGGGCTACGCCGCGCCGTCGACGGGATGCGAGCGGCGGCCGAGAGCCTCGAGCGCGCGTAGCGGCACGCGTGCAAGCCCGTGCTGCTCGCTCGGCGCGCTGAGCTCGCCGAGCAGGAGCTTCTCAACCGTCCGCCAGAGCAGCTGGGTCCGGGCGACGCGCCACGTGAGACTCGGCCAGCGGTCGAGCGAGACATTCAGCTTCCACGATGCGCGGTGCAGCGGCGCCAACGCGGCGTCGACGGCAATCCCGTACGGCTCGAGCGTCGACGCACGTCCCGCAAGCACGTCGAGGATCGCAGCGGAAGCGAGGCGCGACGAGACGAAGCACTCGTACATCCCGTCGCCGGACACCGGGTCGATCAGCCCCGCAGCATCGCCGACGAGCAGCGCACGCTCGGCCGCGATCGACGTGCCCGGCCGGCGCAGCGGCAGGCGGTGGCCGCGCAGGCTGTCCAGCTCGGAAGGCTCGAGCCCGTGCGCGGCGCAGACGCGCGCGAGGTGCTCACGGATGTGCGGGCCCTCGCTCTGCCACGCCCCCACGCCGACGTTCACGTGGTCGCCCTTCGCGAACGCCCAGCCGTAGCCTCCGGGAATGTCGGCGAGCTCGACGACCGCGCGCCGCGCGTAGCGCTCGCGGCCGATGCGCTCGTAGGGGACGTTCCCCTCGTAGGCGACGCCGTGGACGATGCCGTTGCCGAGACCGAACGCGCGCGCCGTCGTCCCGTTTGCACCGTCGGCTCCGACGACGACGTCCGCCGGTGCGTTCGTCACGTCGATCGTCTCGCCCTCGCGCACCTCGACGCCCTTCTCGCGCGCGGCGTCGAGCAGGAACGCATCGAGGAGGCGCCGCTGCGTCATGCGAATGACCGGCCGCGAGGCGGTGCGCACGACCGTGTCGTCGTAGCGGAACCGCAGCTCGACGATGTCGACCTCTTCTTCCACCACCGGCGACACGTCGACCGGGCAAGCACGCGAGGCACGTGCGGTGACGCCACCGCCGCACGGCTTGTCGCGCGGGAACCGCGCCTTGTCGACGAGCAGCACCGACGCGCCGGCGTCGGCAAGCCGCCACGCGGTCGTCGAACCGGCCGGGCCGCCGCCGACCACAAGGACGTCGAATCGCTTCACGAGCCTGAGGCTACAATCCCCGACCGAACCGGGGCGTGTGCCCGAGCGGCCAAAGGGAACGGGCTGTAAACCCGTCGGCTCAGCCTACGGAGGTTCGAATCCTCCCGCGCCCACTGTTCAGAACGGGCCCGGCATGCGCCGGGCCCGTTCGCGTTCCTACGACTTCTTCTTCGTATGGTGTCTGGCGCCGGTGCTTTGCGCCGTGAACGTGGCGATGCTCGTGCCGGTGCCGGCCGCGTTCGTCACCGTGATCTTGTACTTCTTTCCCGGCGTCAGTCCGTCCGGCACCTGGATCGTCAGTGACGTGTCGCTGGTGACGTTGAGGTTCGAGCCGGCGACGGTCCCGAACTTCACGAGGCTTGCGCCCGTGAACCCTGATCCGGTGACCGTGACGGTCGTGCCGGATCCGCCGGCTCCCGGTGTGAAGCCGGTCACCTTCGGTGTCACGACGATCGTGAGCTGATCGGCGTCCGTGACCGCCGAGATGTCACTGAGGCTATTGGTCACCCTGACGTCGACCGTCCCCGCCGAGGCCTTCGCCGGCACCGCGGTGGTGATCGTCGAGCCGTCAGCGCTGACGGTGAACTTCGCTGCCTTCAGGCTGCCGAAGCTCACCTGCGTGGTGCCGAAGAAGTTGCCATCTCCCGCGAAGATCTGCACCGCTCCGTTGGCTTTCGCGTAGGACGACGACAGGTGGTCGATGTCCGGCGGAAGTTGGACGTAGAAGTACTTGGCACTGACCGCGTAGCCGTGATCGCTCGTCCAGACCGTGATCCGCGTCGGCGAGTCGGAGTCCTCCGGCACACCGACCGTGATCTGCGTCGTGCTGTCGACGGTGTAGCCGTC
>DASZBP010000239.1:0-4930 GCA_035943915.1 Gaiellaceae bacterium
GACCGGCACGGTGACGGCTTCCGCGAGCGCTGCTTCACCGAGGCGGAGCGCGCGTACTGCGACTCGAAGCCGAACCCGCCGCAGCACTACGCGGGACGGTTCGCGGCCAAGGAGGCGGTCGGCAAGGCGCTCGGCTCCGGCGTGTACTTCACCTGGAAGGAGATCGAGATTCGTGGCCGTCCGAAGCCCGGCGTGTTCCTGAGCGGGCGGACGGCAGCCTGGGCGGAGCGCGTGAACGCAGGGACGATCGAGCTGTCGATGACGCACTCGCGCGAGCTCGCCGCCGCGGTCGCCGTCGTCCTCGACCCCGAATGAGGCTCGAACCGCTCCTCACTGCGGACGAGACGCGCGCCGCGGAGCAGGCGTACGGCGGCTCGCTCGACGCTCTGATGGAGCGCGCCGGCGCCGCAGTGGCCGAGCTGGTGCTGCGCGACTTCCCCGGACGCGTCACCCTGGTGTGCGGCGGCGGGAACAACGGCGGCGACGGCAAGGTCTGCGCGCGGGTGCTGCGCGCCGCCGGCCGCGACGTGCACGTCGTCGACGGAGTCGGCGATCTCGGCACCCCGGACGTGATCGTCGACGCGCTGCTCGGGATCGGCCTCAAGGACGCGCCGCGCGAGGATGCCGCGCGCATGATCGACCTCGTCAACTCCGCGCGCTGTCCCATCGTGTCGGTGGACGTCCCATCAGGTGTGAACGCGTCGACCGGCGAAGTGCCGGGTGCCGCCGTGCGCGCGACGGTCACCGTGACGTTCGGTGCGGCGAAGGTCGGCCTTGCGGTCGCACCCGGGCGGCTGCACTCAGGCTCGGTCCGTGTCGCGCCGATCGGGCTTCGCCCCGCCGGGCACGAGCACGCTCTCGTTCCCGCAGCCGCGCTGATGGATGTGCCCGGCAAGGCGCGCGACGCGACGAAGTACAGCGCGGGCTCCGTCCTCATCGTGGGCGGCTCGCGTGGGCTCACCGGCGCGCCGATGCTCGCCGCGCTCGCCGCATTCCGCGCCGACGCCGGCTACGTCTCGGTCGCGGTGCCGGAATCGATCCTGCCGGTCGTCGAGCTCGGGCTGCTCGAGGCGGTGAAGCGCGCGCTGCCCGAGGACGGCACGGGCAAGCTGCTCCCGCGCTCGCTCGACGGGATCCTCGAAGCCGCGGAGCGAGCTGACGCCGTCGCAGTCGGCCCCGGCCTCGGCCGTAGCGATGGGACCGTGGAGCTCGTGCGGCTGCTGCTCGAGCAGCTCGACAAGCCGGTCGTGCTCGACGCCGACGCGCTCTGGAACCTCGAGCCGTTCACGCGCAGCGCGCCGACCGTGCTCACTCCGCACAGCGGCGAGCTCTCGCGCCTGCTCGGCATCGACGCGCGCGAGCTCGACGCGCATCGCCTCGACGCCGTGCGGCGTGCCGCATCGCGCTTCGGATCGGTCGTGCTCTTGAAGGGGCCGGACACGCTCGTCGCCGCTCCGCGCGCCGGCGTCCTCGCGTGCGACTACGGGACGCCCGCGCTTGCCACCGCCGGCTCGGGCGACGTGCTCACCGGCATCGTTGCGGCGTTCCTCGCGAAGGGTCTCGAGCCGCAGCACGCTGCGGCCGCGGCCGCGGTGGCACACGGCGTCGCTGCCGAGCTCGTCGAGCCTGCGCGCGGCGTGATCGCGTCCGACCTGCTGCCTGCGCTCCGGCTTGCGCTCGCCGGCCACGGCTGGCAGCGCGCTCCGCTCGCGTGAGATCCCTGATCACGATCGACCTCGGCGCGCTGCGCCGGAACGTGCGCCGGCTGGCCGAGCTCGCCGAGGTGTGGGCGGTCGTGAAGGCGGACGGGTATGGCCACGGCGCGGCCGACTGCGCCGACGCCGCGCTGGGTGCGGGCGCGACGGCACTCTGCGTCGCAACGGTTGCCGAGGCGCTCGCGCTACGTGCGCATATCCCGGAGGCACGCATCATCGTGCTCGGCCCGGCTGCCAATCGCGAGGTCGCCTGGGCTCGCGAAGCGGATCTCGAGCTCGTCGTCGGCGACAGCATCCCGGAAGGCGTCCGCGTGCACGTGAAGATCGACACCGGCATGGGGCGCTGGGGCGTGAGCGAGCTGCCGTCGCTCACGCGCGAAGTCGTCGGTGTGATGACGCACCTCGCCACAGCCGACTCCGACCCGGAGTTCACGCGCGTGCAGCTCGAGCGCTTCCGCGAGGCGACCGACGGCCTCGACGTCACGCGCCACGCGGCGAACAGCGCGGCGGCGCTGCGTACTCCCGAAGCGCGGCTCGACGCAGTGCGCTGCGGCGTCGCGCTGTACGGCATGTCGCCGTTCGGCGCCGACCCCGCCGACGACGGCCTTCTTCCGGTGCTCCGCTGGGAGAGCGAGATCGCGCAGTGCACGCTGCTGCACCCTGGCGACTCGACCGGCTACGGCCGGCGCTTCATCGCCGAGCGCGACACGTGGATCGGGATCGTGCCGGTCGGCTACGCCGACGGCTTCCGGCGCGATCTCACCGGCACGGAGGTGCTCGTCGAGGGCGCTCGGAGACGTGTCGTCGGAACGGTCTCGATGGACGCGCTCGCGGTCGAGCTCGACGGCGACTCGACCGGTGCCGGCGTGACGCTGGTCGGCGACGGGCTGCTCGTCGAGGAGCACGCACGCCACGCCGGCACCATCAACTACGAGCTGACGTGCGGCGTGAACTCGTCGCCGACACGCGCGCGGCGCGTCGTCATCGACTCCTGAGCCGCGACAGGGTCGCGGGCATCAGAGCCTGAAGCACCGCGGCGGGGCGATACCAGCGGGGCACCGTGATCTCGCGGCGGTCGTGCGCGATGCCGTCGATGATCCGGCGCGCGACGAACGGCGGGTCGACGACGAGCCGCGACGCGAGCGGCCCGAAGCGCACGCGGCGCTGCGGGAACCCCGGCGTCTCGACGAATCCCGGCTTCACCGTCAGCACAGAGATGCCGCGCGACGCGAGCTCGACGGCGAGCGAGCGTGACAACGCGAGCTGTGCATGCTTCGTCGCCGAGTACGGGCCGCCGGCGACCTCGCCGGCGACCGACACCACGTTGACGAGGTGTGAGCCCTCGCCGAGGCCCGGCAGGAACGCGCGGGTCACCCAGACTCCGCCGAGGAAGTTCGTGGCCGTCGCCTGCTCGAGCCGCTCGGGTTCGACGTCGAGGAAGCCCTTCGCTCGCGCGGGCATGCCGGCGTTGTTCACGAGCAGGTCGATGCGCGGGTGCCGCTCGAGCACGCGGCCGGCTGCAGCGTCGACGGAAGAGCGGTCGGAGACATCGCACTCCTCGTGTTCGTCGCTGCCCGAGGTGCGGCGCGAGAGGCCGACCGTGTGCCAGCCCTGCCTACCCAGTTGCCGAACGAGCTCTTCGCCGATGCCCGAGGATGCACCGGTGACGACTGCGACGCGCACGGCTGAAGGATAGAGTCGCGCGCATGTTCGAAGGGAAACGCGCCCTCATCCTCGGTGTCGCCAACAAGCGCTCGATTGCCTGGGCAATCGCGAAGCAGCTCGCAGACGGCGGCGCGCAGCTCGCCTTCACCTACCAGGGAGAGCGGATCGAGAAGAACGTGCGCGAGCTTGCCCAGAGCGTGTCGAGCCCGCTCGTGACCGAGCTCGACGTCCGCGACGACGGCGCGATCTCGCGCGTGTTCGGCGAGGTCGGTGAGGCGTTCGACGGGAAGCTCGACATCCTCGTGCACTCGGTGGCGTTCGCGGCGGCCGAGGATCTCGAGGGCCGCTTCACCGACACGCCGCGCGACCGGTTCTGGATGGCGATCGACGTGAGCGCATACTCGCTCGTCGCGACCGCGAAAGCGGCGGAGCCGCTGATGGAAGCGGCCGGCGGCGGCTCGATCGTCACGATGACGTACCTCGGCGGCGAGCGGGCCGTGCCTCACTACAACGTCATGGGCGTGGCGAAGGCGACGCTCGACGCCTCTGTGCGCTACCTCGCCTGGGATCTCGGTGAGAGGAACATCCGCGTGAACGCGGTGTCCGCAGGCCCGGTGCGCACGCTTGCGGCGCGCTCGATCGCCGGCTTCCCGACGATGGAGTCGATTGTCGAAGAGCGCGCGCCGCTCCACCGGCACATCGACGCGGACGATGTCGGCGGAGCGGCGGCGTATCTCCTCTCCGACGCGGCGAAGAACGTCACCGGCACGACGCTCTACGTCGACGCCGGGTATCACGCAATGGGCATGTAGCCCGCGACGCGCTTCGCTGCGTCCGCGAGCTCCTCGTCCGTAGCGTTCGGCAGCACGTCCTCCCAGAGCGGGAGGTACATGCCCGTCGCCTCCAGCATCCCGAGCGGACGCGGGATGAGCCACACGTGGAAGTGCGCGCCCCCGTCGCCCCAGCGGTAGAGGTGCACGCGGCCGATGTCGCCGAGCGCGAGGATGCCGCGCTCCACCTGCGCGACGACGCGTCCGAAGTCCGTCTGGAGCGCTTCGGGCAGGTCGGAGAACGAGTCGGCGTGCACCCGGCTCGCGAGCCAGACCGCGCCGGGCAGGCTGCCGCCGACGGGCGGATGCAGCGTCCAGTTCTCGTCCGACCAGACCGCGGACGTGGTCTTCCCGCCGCAGATCGCGCAGGGCTGGCCGCCGGGCTCGCCGCGACGCGGCGGCTCCGGGATCTGGCGCGGCCCTGGCGCGCGTGCGACGAGCGGTTCGTCATACGGCAGCGACATGTCACTCACACTCCTTTGTCGTCTTGTGCGCGGTGAAGAGCAGTCCCTGGCCGACGCTGAGCGTCACGCGCCCGAATCCCGCCGCCTGCAGATAGGTGAGCAGGCGCGGCGGGTCGATCGGGTTGTAGACGTCGCCCTCGTGGAACTCGTGCAGCCCCTGGCTGGCGAGGCTGTCCGACCCGAGCAGCACGCCGTCGGCGCGGAGGACGCGGTACGCCTCGCAGAGTGTGGCGAACTGCATCGTCTGCGTCGGCAG
>DASZBP010000240.1:0-10091 GCA_035943915.1 Gaiellaceae bacterium
CTTCAGGCGCTTCGCGACGACGAACGACGTGTCGAGGACGGGAACGGCAAGCACGATCAGCGGTAGCACGAGCGTCGCCAACGCCGCCGTCTTGAGGAGGCCCTCGACCGACGCTGACGCCAGCGTGAAGCCGAGCAGCAAAGCGCCGGAGTCGCCCATGAAGATTCGCGCCGGATAGAAGTTGTGGCGCAGGAAACCGAGACATGCGCCGCAGACGATCGCGGCGAGGACGGCGGCGCCGATGCGGCCGAGCGACAGCTCGATCACGCAGAACGCCGCGCCCGAGATCGCGCACACACCTGCGGCGAGCCCGTCGAGCCCGTCGAGGAAGTTGACCATGTTCATCACCGCAACGATCCCGACGACCGTGAGCGGGATGCCGAACCAGCCCGGCAGCGTGTGCACGCCGAGCACCGGGAACGTGAAGCTGTGCACCCACACGCCGAAGCCGGTCGGGATCGCGGCAGCCCCGAACTGGCCGCCGAGCTTCTGCCACCAGGTCGTGCCGCGGAAGTCGTCGACCGCGCCGACTGCCGTCGCGACGGCGGCGCCGAGCAGCACGCCGCGCAGCTCGTGCGTCTGCGGCAGGAACGCGAGCCCGGGAACCAGCATCGCGAAGAAGAGGGCGAGCCCACCGAGCCGCGGGACCGACCCGCGGTCGCGATCGCCTTCCGGCCGGCGGTCGACGAGGCGGAGGTGCCGGGCGGCGGAGCCGACGGCCGGCGTGAGGACGAGCACGATCGCGAGCGCCGTCAGGGCTGCCCAGACCACCTCGAGGTGCGCTGTCAGCTCCTTCCAGACCATGACGCCGGTTACTTCGTGCCGTAGAGGCGATCTCCCGCGTCGCCCAGGCCGGGGACGATGTAGCCGCGCTCGTTCAGGCCGCGGTCGATCGCCGCGACGACGATCTGCACGTCGGGGTGCGCCTCCTGGACGTTCGCGATGCCCTCGGGCGCGGCGATGATCGAGATCAGGCGCACGCTCGTCGCGCCGGCGTCCTTCACGAGCTTCACGGCGTGCGCCGTCGAGTTGCCGGTCGCGAGCATCGGGTCGAGCAGGATCACGTCTCGGTCGGCGACGTCCGCGGGCAGCTTCACGTAGTACTCGACGGGCATCAGCGTCTCTTCGTTGCGGTAGAGGCCGATGAAGCCGACGCGCGCGCCGGAGATCAGCGAGAGGACGCCGTCGAGCATGCCGAGACCGGCGCGCAGGATCGGGCAGACCGCGACCTTCTTGCCCGAGATGCGCGGGAACGGCGAGACCTCGAGCGGCGTCTCGATGTCGACGTCTTCCGTCGGCAGATCCTTTGTCGCCTCGTACGTGAGGAGCAGGGTGATCTCCTCGACGAGCGACCGGAAGTGCACCGTCGGCGTCTCCTTGTCGCGGAGGTACGACAGCTTGTGCTGGACGAGTGGGTGGCGTACCTCGGTGACGGACATCGCGTGTGCGATCTTAGTCGGGCTATGCGCACCATCGGCGTCCTTGGCGGCATGACCTGGCACTCGTCGGCCGAGTACTACCGCCTGATCAACGAGCTCGCGCACGAGCGGCTCGGCGGATCGCATGCCGCTCGCTGCGTGCTGTTCAGCGTCGATGCGGCATCCGTCGAGGAACTGATGCTCGCCGAGCGCTGGGACGAGGCCGGGACGATGCTGGCCGCCGACGCGTCCGCCGTCGAGCGCGCGGGCGCCGACGTCTTCGTCCTCGGCTGCAACTCCCTGCACCACGTCTGGGACACGATCGTCGCGCCGCTGTCGATCCCGTCGATTCACATCGGCGATGCCGCAGCTTCGGCGCTGGCAGGACGCGAGCGCGTGCTGCTGCTCGGCACGCAGTTCACGATGGAGCTGCCATGGCTGCGCGAGCGGCTCGAGGCGCGCGGCATCGAGGTGCTCGTCCCGGAGGCGCCCGACCGCGAGGAGATCCAGCGGACGATCTTCGCGGAGCTCTCGCACGGCTCGTTCACCGACGCGACGCGCGCGTGGTACGTCGAGCTCGTCTCACGCTTCGACGTGGACGCCGTCGTGCTCGCGTGCTCGGAGATCGGGTTGCTCCTGCGGGCGGACGACGTCGCGGTGCCGCTCGTCGACACCGTGCACGCGCACGCGCAAGCCGTTGTGGCTTACGCGTACGACGTATAACCGCGGAAGCCCGGGTATAGCGGGTGCTTGTCGCAGAGCGCCATTGCGCGGCCTTTCAGCGCGGCGACATCGGCACCATCGGCAAGCGCATCGCTGATGATCGCGCCCACCTCGCGGAAGTCGTCCTCGTCGAACCCGCGCATCGTCGGCGCCGGTGAGCCGACGCGGAGGCCCGACGTCACGAACGGCGAGCGCTCGTCGAACGGAACCGTGTTGCGGTTCGCGGTGATCGCGACCTCGTGCATGCGCTGCTCGGCCGCCTTGCCCGTCCACTCCGACTTGCGCAGGTCGAGCAGAAGCAGATGCGTGTCCGTGCCGCCGGTCACGAGGTCGATGCCGCCCTCAATCAGCGCCTCGCCAAGTGCATCCGCGTTCGCGCGCACGCGCGTCTGGTACTCGCGGAACGCGTCGGACATCGCGATGCGGAAGCACGCCGCCTTCGCCGCGATCGTGTGCTCGAGCGGGCCGCCCTGCATGCCCGGCATGACGGCGCTGTCGATCGCCTTCGCGTGCTCCTCGTGGCAGAGGATGAACCCCGCGCGCGGGCCTGCGAGCGTCTTGTGCGTCGTCGACGTGACGAAGTCGCAATGCGGCACCGGACTCGGATGGAGGCCGGCGGCGACGAGCCCGGAGAAGTGCGCCATGTCGCAGAGCAGCCGCGCGCCGACCTCGTCCGCGATCTCGCGGAACTTGTCGGCCTCGACCGTGCGCGGGTATGCCGAGCCGCCGCAAATGATCAGCTTCGGGCGATGCTCCTTCGCGAGCTTCAGCACGTCGTCGTAGTCGACGAGATTCGTCTCGCGGTCAACGCCGTAGCTGACGACGTTGTAGAGCTTCCCGGAGAAGTTCACCTTCAGCCCATGCGTAAGGTGACCGCCCTGGTCGAGCCTCAGCCCGAGGATCGTGTCGCCCGGCTCGAGCACCGCGAAGAAGACGGCCATGTTCGTCTGTGCGCCGGCATGCGGCTGCACGTTCGCGTGCTCGGCGCCGAACAGCTCCTTCGCGCGCTCGATCGCAAGCAGCTCGATCTGGTCGACGACCTCGCAGCCGCCGTAATAGCGGCGACCGGGGTAGCCCTCGGCGTACTTGTTCGTCGGCACCGAGCCGACCGCCTCGAACACACTCGGCCAGGTGAAGTTCTCGGAGGCGATCAGCTCGATCTGGTTCCGCTGACGCTCGAGCTCCTGCCCGAGCAGCTCCGCGATCTCCGGATCGATCTCGGCGAGGCCCGCCGTCTTCAGGTGCTCGAAGGTTTGCTGCGCGACCGCCACTCCCGGATCGTACTAAGCGCCTCGGCCGCCGGGACAATGCCTTCGCGGATCACGAAGGGCTCGGGCCCGGTGAAGTCGATCACGGTGGACGGTGTCCCCGGCAGCGGGCCGAGATCGAGCACCGCGCCGACGTTGTCGAGGATCCGCTGCGGAACGTCCTCGACGCTCCCGGGGTTGGGGCCGCCAGGATCGTTCGCGCTCGTCGCGACCACCGCGCCGACCGCCGCCACGACCGCACGGGTCGGCTCGGGCAGGTCGGGGACACGCACGCCGATCGAGTCCGGCCTGATACCGGAGAGCCAGCGGAAGCGCCGCGCGGGATTCGGCAGCACGAGCGTGAACGGCCCGGGCAGCAGCGCCCTGACGACATCGACCGCGTCGGGCGGCAGCTCGGGCAGCAGGTCGAGCAGTGTCGGCACGTCGGCGGCGAGCAGCGCGGTCGCCTGCGTCATCTGCCGGCCCTTCAGCCTGTAGAGATCGAGCGACGCCTCCTCACTGCCGGCGATCGCGCACAGGCCGTACACCGTGTCGGTCGCGAGCAGGACCGCGCGCCCGGCGCGAAGCTGGTCTATCGCCTGTTGCTGGGCGTCGTGGTCTGCCATGCGGCTTCGACCACGCGGTCTCTCCCGGCGAGGTCCCGGGTGATCCTACCGTCGGCGTACGACAGTGTTGTCAGGACTGTCAATACATCGTTCGCATGAGCCTCGTGCACCTCGAGCACGAGCCACCCGTCGAGCACGTCGCGCGCAGCGCGCGCGAGCCGCTCCGTCTGGCCCTCGTCGACGAGCGCGTCGCGCGGCTCGTGCTCGCGCACCTCCGGCTCGAGCGCCGGCAGCTCCTCCGCGTGCACGTACGGCGGGTTCGAGACGATGAGGTCGAACGGGCCCTCCGCGCCGGCGAGGAGATCGCCGTGGCGAAACTCGACAGGCAGCTCGAGCGTCGTTGCGTTCTCCGTCGCAAGCTCGACCGCTGCTTGCGACAGGTCCGTTCCGGTGACGTCCGCACCGGGATGCTCCTGCGCGATCGCGAGCGCGATCGCGCCGCTGCCGGTGCCGACGTCGAGCACGCGCGGGCTCTCCTTACCTTCGAGGCGCGCGAGGCAGCGCTCGACGACGGTCTCGGTCTCCGGCCGGGGAACGAGGGCGCGCGCATCGGTCTTGAGGACCAGCCGGCGGAAGCCCCACTCGCCGACGACGTACGCAAGCGGCTCGCGCGTGCCGCGCCGGCGGACGAACTCGCGCGCGTCCGCACGCTCGGCGTCCGTCAGCGGGCGGTCGTGCTGCGTGTAGAGCTCGATGCGCGAGAGCCCGAGCGCATGCGAGAGCAGGATCTCCGCGTCGACGCGCGGGGTCGGGACTCCGCGCGCCTCGAGGTATTCGGTCGCGCCGCGCAGAACCTCGGCGAGCGTCAACCTTCGAGCGCGCGACGACGCTCGTCGTCGGTGAGCGCTTCGGTGAACTCGTCGAGCTGGCCCTGCGTGACCTGCTCGAGCGAGATGTTCAGCTTCACGCGATGGTCGGTGACGCGGTTCTGCGGGAAGTTATAGGTGCGGATCTTCTCCGCTCGCTGTCCGCGGCCGACCTGCGCGCTGCGTGCCGCCGCTTGCTCAGCCGCCTGGCGCTCGCGCTCGGCCTCGTAGAGGCGCGCGCGCAGGACGCGCATCGCCTTCTCGCGGTTTTGCAACTGCGAGCGCTCGTCCTGCATCGCTACGGCGATGCCTGTCGGCATGTGCGTGATGCGCACCGCCGAGTCGGTCGTGTTCACCGACTGGCCGCCGGGGCCCGACGAGCGGTAGACGTCGATCTTCAGGTCGCTCTCCTCGATGCTCACGTCCACCTCTTCCGCTTCCGGCATCACGGCGACCGTTGCCGTCGACGTGTGGATGCGCCCCTGCGACTCGGTCTCGGGCACGCGCTGCACGCGATGCGTGCCGCCCTCGAACTTGAACACGGAGTACGCGCCGTCGCCCTTCACCGCGAACGTGCCTTCGTCGAGCTGCTCCCACTTGAAGCCGCGCCTCTCGGCGTAACGCTGCAGGATGCGCGCGAGGTCGCCGGCCCACAAGCGGCCCTCCTCCCCGCCTTCGCCGCCACGCACCTCGACGATCACGTCCTTGTCGTCGGCGGGGTCCCGCTCGACGAGCGACAGCCGCAGCTCTTCCTCGAGGCGGGTCAGCTCGGCCTCGTAGTCGGAGACCATCTCCTGCAACTCGGGGTCGTTACGCGCGGCGTCGAGATCGGCGCGCGACTGCTGCCACTGCTGCGCGAGCTTCACCGGCTCTTCGAGCTGCTTCAGCCGGCGGCCGACGTCCGCCGCTTCCCGCGGGTCGTTGTAGACGGCGGGGTCCGACATCCGCTCCTGCGCCTCGTGATGGTTGCGCAGAAGCTCGAGGACGAGTTCGTCGAGCGACGACACTTACGACGCGAGCGACGCGTCGAGCGACACGTCGGGGATCCCCGACAGCGCCTTCGACACGGGGCAGTTCTGCTTCGCGGCCTCGGCCGCCTCGTCGAACGCACCGGCGTCGATTCCGGGCACGGTCGCGCGGACGGTGAGCGCGCCCCTGGTGATTCCCTCGCCGGGCTGGAAGGTCACGGTGGCCGACGTCTCGAGCTTCTCGGCCGGGTGGCCGCCCTTCGCGAGCCCCGCCGACAGCGCCATCGAGAAGCACGACGCCCAGGCGGCGGCGATCAGCTCCTCGGGGCTCGTCTTGCCGTTCGGCTCCTCAGAGCGCGACGCCCACGAGACGTCGAGCGGGCCGATCGCGCCACTCGTCACGGACTGGATCGTGCCGCTGCCGTTCATCAGGTCGCCCTGCCAGACGACTTCGGCCTTGCGATCGGTTGCCACTACGCCATCACCTCCACGCGTCGGTCTGCCGGGCTGAGCCGGCCCTCGCGCTCGAGCACTTCCTCGAGCGCACGAATGGATACTTCCAGCTGGTCGAGGGTCGGCTCGCGGGTGGTGAGCCGCTGCAGCCAGAGACCGGGCGCAAGCAGCGTCATCAGCACGCGGTTGTCGGCGTGCTTGCCGGCGAAGCGAATGAGCTCGTAGGCGAGGCCGACGATCGGGAGCAGGAGCCCGACGCGCGAGACGATCAGCCAGTACCACGGCAGCCGGCCGAAGAGCGCGTAGACGAAGACGCTGATCACCATGACCCACAACAGGAATGCGGTGCCGCACCGCGGGTGGATGAGCGAGTGGCGCTGCGCGTTCTCCGGGGTGAGCGCGTCGCCTGCCTCGTACGCATTGATCGCCTTGTGCTCGGCAGCGTGGTACTGGAACACGCGCCGTAGCGAAGGGATGAAGCTCAGCACGGTGAGGTACAGCACGAAGACGGTGACGCGGATCACGCCCTCGACGAGCACGAACCAGCCGCCGTTCGAGATCGGGAGCAGGTCGGCGAGCAGCGCCGGGCCGACCTTGAACATCATCACGGCGAAGCCGATCGCGACGAGGAACGCGAACACGAGTGCCCAGCGACCGATCTCGACAGGCTCTTCGTCGCCTTCCGCTGCATCCTCGACGGCGTAGTTCGCGCTGACGCTGAGCGCGCGGAAGCCGATCGACAGGCTTTCGCCGAGTGCGACGACGCCGCGCACGATCGGCAGGCGCAGCAGCCAGTGACGCGTTGCGAGCGGGTCGATCGAGCGGACGAGGTGCGCAATCTCGCCGTCGGGCTTGCGCACGGCGACCGACCAGTTGCGCGGTCCGCGCATCATCACGCCCTCGAGGACGGCCTGGCCTCCGACGGCCTCTGCCATGTTCCTACGCGCCGCGCTGGGCGCGTTCGGCCTTCTCGAGCCGCTTCTGGAAGCGCTCGACGCGGCCACCGGTGTCCATCAGCTTCTGCTTGCCGGTGTAGAACGGGTGGCAGTTCGAGCAGATCTCGACGTGGAGCTCGGCCTGCGTGGAGCGGGTGACGAACTGATTCCCGCAGCTGCAGTGCACGTTGCTGAGGACGTACTCGGGATGGATCTCGGCCTTCATCGCGGCGCCAGGATAGCAGCGGCGGTCGCCGCGGCCACGTTGCCGCCGGAGATGACGATCACCGGGTTTTCGGCCTGGATGCGCCCGGATCGCCAGGCGGCGACGGCCGCGGCGGCTGCTGGCTCGGCTGCGAGCTTCGTCCGGGCGTAGAGAAAACGAAAGGCGTCGTGGATCTCGTCCTCGCTCACGAGGTGGCGCTCGATCGTGCTGCAGATCTGGATCGGCAGCCGTCCGGCGAAGGGCGCGTTGAGGCCGTCGGCGATGCTCGTCGGCGTGACTGGGGTCGGCTCGCCGTGCGCGATTCCCTCGTGGAGCGCTTGGCTCGTGTCGGGCTCCACGGCGATCACGCGGATGCTCGTGTCCTTCAGCGCGGTCTGGAGGCCGGACACGAGGCCGCCACCTCCGACCGCGACGATCACGGCGTCGGCGTCCGGCGCGTCCTCTTCGATCTCGAGGCCGACCGTGCCGGCGCCCGCGATCACGAGCGGGTCGTCGAACGGGTGGACGAGCGTGCGGCCGGTCTCTTCCTGGAGCTGTTCGAGGCGCGCGAACGCCTCTCCGGGATTGGTCGCCTGGAGGTCGACGGTCGCGCCGTACGCGCGCGTCGCTTCGATCTTCTGCTCGGAGGCGCCCTGCCACATCACGACGAGCGCGTCGGTGCCTGCTTCGCGCGCGGCGAAGGCGGCGGCCTGCGCGTGGTTGCCGGCGCTGATCGCGATCACGCCCGCTGCCTTTTCCTCGGCGGTGAGGCTGCTCACTTTGTTGAGCGCGCCGCGCGACTTGAAGGAGCCGGTGCGCTGGAACAGCTCGCACTTGAGTCGCGCGTTCAGCGTGCGACTGGAGAGCATCGGCGTGCGTGCGAGTCTCGCTGAGATCGTCGCGCGAGCGCGCTCGACGTCGTCTCTGGTGGGAAGTGCGTCAGCCACGTTGCCGCAGCGTCTCATAGAGAAGGATCGCGGCGGCGTTCGACGCGTTGAGGCTGTCGACGCTGCGGCCGCTCATCGGGATGCGGGCCTCCACGTCGGCGATCTCACGCCAGTGCTCGTCGAGGCCCTTGTCCTCGGCGCCGATGAGCAACGCGGTCGGTTGCGTCAGGTCGGCCTCGTCGACACGCATCGTCGCGTCGGTGACGGCTGCGACCTTCTGCAGCTCGAGTTGCTCGATGTCGGCGCGCGTGGCTTCGACGATTGGCAGCGTGAACACGGCGCCCGTGGATGCGCGGATCGCGTTGGGGTTCCACGGGTCGGCTTGCGCGTCGGCGACGATCAACGCGTCGACCCCGGCGGCATCCGCCGTGCGCGCCATGGCGCCGAGGTTGCCCGGCTTCTCGATTCCGACCGCGACGAGGATCAGCGTCGCGTCGCCGGGGAGCGCGCGACGGGGCTGCTCGAAGACCGCGATGACGCCTTCCGGCTCGGCCCGGTATGCCATCTTCGCGAGCACGCGCGCGCTCACCTCGGTGTGCGGGTGCGGCCAGCCGGCGATCAGCTCCGGCGCGACATACGCGTCCCTCGCGGTGAGCCCGGCAGCGAGCGCGCGCTCGACTTCCCGCCGCCCCTCCGCGATGAACAACCCCGACGCGCGCCGCTCCCGTGACTTCCGCAGCCGCACGACGTCCTTCACGCGCTCGTTGTCCGGGGACGTGATCACGCGACCGTCCGCGAGGGCCATGTCGGTGCCAGGTTGCTGAACGGAACAGCGCCAACTTCGCAACAAAGGCTGCTCGTGTGGCGAAACGAGCGTTCGCCGCGCGTACCGTCGTCGACATGCCTCGCAAACATCGCGACGAACGCCCCGGTTACCACCACGTGGTCACCCGTGGGAACAACAAGCAGACGGTCTTTCTCACGGACCACGACCGACGCATGTTCATGGAGCTCCTCGAGATATCTGCGATGCGATGGCATTGGACGATCCTCGCTTACTGCCTGATGCGCAACCACTATCACCTCGTGCTCCGCATCGAGGACGAGCTCGCCCGCGGGATGCGCGACCTCAACGGCTTCTACGCCGTGTACTTCAATCACAAGCATGGCCGGATCAACCACCTTTTCGGCAAGCGCTACTGGAACGACTTCGCGGAGAGCGACGCCCACCTCAAGAATGCAGTTCGGTACGTCATCCAGCATCCCCGGCGGGCCGGAGCGCCGGGACCGCTGGACGCGCATCCGTGGACGAGCTATCGCGCGTCGATCGGCGAGGAGTTTGGCCCGAGACGCTTCGACCGCAGTGAGCTACTCGAGCACTTCGGTTGCGACCCGGTCACGGCGCAAGCGGCGTTCGTGACGTTTTGCGACGAGCCGGCTCCGCCACCTCGCGACGAGACCCGTCGGTACCAGGTTCCCGTACCGCGGCCGCGCGTCCGAGTTACGTGAGTGTGTACTCGGGGCCGCTGCCGCCCTCGGGCGGGGTGAGGCGGCCGCCTTTGGCGGTGATCGCGCCACACTGGACGCAGTTCGAGGGAGCGAGGCGCACCTCGACCGTGCCGTCGCCGTCCGCGTCGCCGACTTCGTAGACCTGCGCGGGACACATGTGCTCCCACATCTCCGCCAGCTCGCGCGGCACCCGGCGCGCGACGCGAATGTGATTCGGCTGGTCGTCGCGCGTGCGATTGCCCGACGCGAACACCGACGACAGCTTGTCGAACGTCAGCTTCCCGTCGGGCGCCGGATACGAATTCGCACGGTCG
>DASZBP010000241.1:0-16187 GCA_035943915.1 Gaiellaceae bacterium
TCCTCGCCCCAGCCGCCGTCGTCGTTCTGCACGCGCTCGAGCCACGCGACGGCGCGGCGAATCGCGGGACTGTCCGGCGCGATGCCGGCCGCGACCAATGCCGGCACGGCCGCGCCCGTCCCGTAGACGTAGTTCGCGCCCCAGCGGCCGAACCACGACCCGTCCTCTTCCTGCTCAGCGAGCAAGAAGTCGACGCCGCTCTTCAGCTGCGGATGGTCGTGCAGCCCTTCCTTCGCGAGCATCTCGACGACGTGCGCGGTGACGTCTGCGCTCGGCGGGTCGATCACCTCGCCGAAGTCGCAGAACGGCAGCCGCCGCACGAGCGCGCGCACGTTGTCTGCGTCGAATGCGCCCCACGCGCCGTTCTTCGACGCCATGCCGACCGTCCAGGCGATGCCACGCTCGACCGCGTCATCGAGCTCGCTGTCCTGGGCGACGCGGCGCAGGGCGAGGATCACCTCTGCGGTGTCGTCGATGTCGGGATACCAGTCGTTCCCGAACTCGAACGCCCAACCACCCGCCTGCAGGCTCTTGCGGCGGATCGCCCAGTCACCGCGGTGCGACACCTCCTCGGCGAGCAGCCAGTGCTTCGCGCCCTCGAGCGACGCGTCGTTCGACGGCAGGCCGGCGTCCGCGAGCGCGATCGCCGCGAGCGCGGTGTCCCACACCGGTGACTGGCAGGCCTCGAGGCGGCGCATGTCGTCTTCGACGATGGTGAAGCTGTCGAGGCCGGCGAGGCCTTTCACCATCACCGGGCTGTCGAGCGCATGCCCGCCCAGCGACAGCGCGAGCAGCGACCACACCCAGGGCGGCTGGATGCCGCCCCAGCTGCCGTCGTCCTCCTGGCGCTCGATGATCCACCGCTCGAGCTTCGCGAGCGCGCGGCGGCGCAGCGCGCGCACCGGGCGCCGCTCGTAGAGATGCAGTACGCGGTCGAGCTGAAGGAACGCCTTGCCCCACATGCTCGTGACCGGATAGCGCGTCTCCGGCGGCTCGCCCGTGCGCAGCTCGTCGACCGTGACGGGGAACGGCCGCGACGGTCGGTGCGACGCGACGACCGCGAGCGCCGCCACCGTCTGCCGTGCCCAGCACGCGAAGTCGTAGATGTTCAGCGGGAACCACGGCGGCAGGAAGATCAGCTCCGGCGGCATCGCCGGTAGGTCGTCCCACGACCACAGCCCGAACAGAGCGAGCCACATCTTGGTGAACACCCGAGAGCGCTCGAGCCCGCCGTGGTCGCGCACGAACTGCGCGGCGCGCTGCATGTGCGAATCGTCAGGCGCGTCGCCGGCGAGCCGCAGCGCGACGTATGCCTCCAGCGTGGTGGAGAGGTCGCCCGGCGCGCCGTAGTAGTTCCCCCACGTGCCGTCCTCGCGCTGCTTCGACCGGATCCAGTTCGCGGTCTGGCGCGTCACCTCGGCCGAGCGAATGCCGAGGAACTCCCGGACGAAGAGATCCTCCGCCTCCATCGTCACGTTCGTCTCGAGCTCGCCCTTCCACCAGCCCTCAGGGCTCTGCAGCTCGAGCAGGCGCCCTGTCGCGCGCTGCAGCGCCTGGGCTGCAGTCGTCGTACGAGCGACCGCCGTCACCGCGCTGCCTCAGCCGCTGCGTGCCCACTTCTCACTGCACCCTCCATGGTGGCGGGCCAACGCGTATTCGTCCATGCCCCGGCGAGAAAAAGTCCCCGGACATTGGTCTCCGGATTCGGCCGGTGGCGCTCCGTTCCGGGCACTCCACGGAAGGTCGCACGCGGCTCCCGCGTCACGAAGAACGAGATGACCTCAGCGTTTTGGGTGGCTGGGAAGAGCTCGGCGACCGCCGGCACGAAGGTATCGCGCAGCTCGTCGACGGTCTTTTCCTCGAAGCCGTCGGCACCCGAGAGCGAGACGGCGAGGTACTGGCCCTCGGCAATGCCGGAGCTGCCCGTGCGGTCGAAGACCCATTGCACCGGGCTGTCGACGGCCGCCGCGAACGGATGCGCGGTCACCGCGCGGTCGTAGACGATGTGGAGGTTCACGATCGGCGAGACGCCGAGGGCGCGGATGTCCTGCTTCACCGCGTCCTCCGGTAAGAGGTCGGCCGCCTCGTCGTGTGGGACGGCGAGCACCGTCGTCGTCGCGTCGACGTCGTCGAGCGAGCGCACGCGCGTCTTCAGCTGCACGTCGACTCCCGCTGCCGCGAGCGCACGCTCGGCCGCGTCGCCGTGCACCCGCTGCAGCGGCACGGTCGCGTAGCCGACGTCCGAGGCGCCTGCATCCTCGAGCAGCCCGACCTTGAACACCATCGCCGCGAGCGCGAGCGACGCGCGCTGCGAGTCGAGGTTGATCGTGGGCAGGGCGATCAGGTCCCAGAGCGCCTCGAACGACGAGCGGCGCTGGCCGTGCTTCTGCAGCCACTCGCCGAACGTCTGCTCGTCGAGCGCGGGGTCGTCGAGCGACAGGCGCCGTAGCGCAACGATCGCCGGTAGCAGCCGCGCCCGGTCGGCCGGCGGCAGCGGGCCGAAGCGCGCGATCGACGCGCCGAGGTGAAGCGGCGCGGGGAGGCCGTTGCGGCGCAGCCACGAAACGCGGCCGCCGGGACGCAGCACGGGGATCGCGAGCCGCTCTTGCAGCTCCGTCTGCGTGGCCGACCCGATGCGTTCGAGTAGCGCGCGATACGCCGTGCAGCAACGCAGGAAGACGTGCTGGCCGTTGTCCACCCACATGCCGTCGCGCTCGACGGAGAACGTCGCGCCGCCGAGCCGCGGCCGCGCCTCCAGCAGCGTGACCTTGCGTCCCGCGTCCGCCAGATCGAGCGCGGCAGTGATCCCTGCGAGGCCGCCCCCGATCACGACGACATCACTCACACGCCCACCAGGCTTCGCGCAGCCACCCAGCCCTTCTCCCAGGTCGGCAGTGAAACGCGGCGCGTCAGAACCGCGTCAGGGTTGCGGTCGATGCGCCGCAGCAGTCGCCGGTACGCGGACGCCATCGCCGCGACGGACGACGCCGAGCTGCGGTCGAGGTGCGTCAACAGCTGGAGGCCGTCGTCATACCACTGCTCCGCGCGCGCGGCCTCGAACCGGACGAGGTCGGCGAAGCCTGCCGCCGGCGCGCCCAGGTCGACACCGAAGCGGTCGAGATCCTCCTGCGGCAGGTAGACGCGACCGTTCGCGTGATCCTCGGCGACGTCCCGCAGGATGTTCGTCAGCTGGAATGCGACGCCGAGCCGGTCCGCGAGCTCGAATTCCTGCGAACCGAACACGCCCACCGCCAAACGGCCGATCGAGCCCGCGACACGGCGGCAGTACACCTCCAGCTCGGCGAACGTCGAGTAGCGCGTGCCGCGCAGATCCATTTCCGCACCGTCGATCAGGTCGTCGAGCGCATCGACCGGGATCGGGAAGCGCGTGCAGGCGTCGTCGAGCGCTGCGTACACGGGATCGTCGAGCTCCGAGCGCCACGCCCGCATCGCCGCGAGCTGCGCGCCGTCGCCGGCGTCGTCCGCGATGTCGTCGACACGGCGCGCGAACGCGTAAATCGCGAACAGCGCGTCGCGCTTCGGCTTCGGCAGAAGGCGCATGCCGCGGTAGAAGCTCGTGCCGCTCGCGCGCGCGACGTCTGCGCACACGCGGTACGCGTCAGTGGGCTGCACGGAGCACCCTCAGTGTCTGCGCAAGGCGCTCGCGTCCGCTCGCGATGCGATCGCCGCGCTCGAGCGCCTCGAACGCCGCAAGGCCGCCGCCGACATACCCGGCGACAGCGAGCTTTCCCCAGCCGCGCAGCGATCCGACGAGCGGGACGCCCGACGCAAGCAGCCCGCGGCCGCGCGCGACGAGATCTCCATCGGGCAGATAGTCGCGTCCGCGCGCGCGGTCCTCGTCGACGTCCTGCATGTGCTCGGCGACCTGCAGCGCGGTGCACACGTCGTCCGACCAGCGAATGCGCTCCGGCGTCGCCTGGCCGATCGCGAGCAGCACGAGCTCCCCGACCGGGTTCGCGCTGAGCGTGCAGTAGTGCGCGAGCTCGTCCCAGGTCTCGTAGCGCGCCTTGCGCTGGTCGAGACGGTTCGCCTCGATCAGCCGCATGAACGGCTCCTCGGTCGCACCGGTCTCGCGCACGAACGGTGTGATCCGCCGGAGGAGTGGATGCTGCGCGTTGCCCGCGAACGCGCGGTGCAGGTCGGCTTCGAGGTTGTCGAGCGCCGCGTTGCGGTCGCCGGTGTACTCGTCGCCGATGTCGTCGACGAGGCGCGCGAAGCCGTAGATCGTCTCGAGCCGGCGGCGAAGCATGCGCGGCAGGATGCGGAGCGCGACCGGGAAGTTCTCGTGCTGCGCTTTGGCGAGGACCGCAGACGCGGTCACTCCCCGGTCACCTGGATGAACACCTTGCGCTCGCGCGCACGATCGAGCTCGCAGAAGAACACGCGCTGGTACGTGCCGAGCAGCGGACGCGAGTCGACGATCGGGATCGTCTGCGACGTGGCGGAGAGCAGCGCCGTGCGGACGTGCGAGTGGCCGTTCGGAAACTCCTCGCCGTCGTGCGTGTCGTGGCGGTAGGTGCGGCTGCCGTTACGCGGGACGAGGTCGTCGAGGAAGTCGCGGAAATCGTCCAGGAACCCGTGCTCGAGCTCGTTGATGATCACCGCGCAGGTCGTATGCGGCGAGAAGACCACCACCTGCCCGTTTTGGACGTGGCTGCGCTCGACCGTCGCGAGCACGTCATCGGTGATGTCGATGAATTGCCCGCACGCCTCGGTGGTCAGGTCGTGGTTCTCGAAGCGGTGCACCACGGTTCGAGCCTAACGCGCTGCGGCCGGCCCGCGCATCACGATTTCCTCGTACAGCGGGACGTAGCCGAGGCGCTGGTTGAGCGCCCGCATGGACGTCAGCCGGGTCTCGGTCGCCGTGCGCAGCCTGGCTACGCCGTTCGCGCGCGCCCAGGCGATCTGGGCGCGCTTGATCGCGCCGGCCAGGCCGCGCCCGCGGTGCGCACGCTCGACGGCCATGAAGCCGTGCGTCCAATGGTCTTCGCCCTGCTCGAGGAAGCCGTAGGCGACGACCTTTTCGCCGTCGAGTGCGATGAAGCACGCCTCCGGCAGGTGCGGCTCGACACTCCAGCCGCGCCACCCCTCGTAGGCGCTGATCTTCGAGCCGCCCCGCCCGGGCTGGTCGGGGTACGCCTGTAGCGCCAGCTCGTACATCGCCGGCTCGAGCTCGGGCCTGCGCGTGACGAGCGGGATCCCCGGCGGCTCGTCCGGCGCCGACGCGACCTCGAGCTCGGAGATGACGTACCGGCGCACCTCGGCGTAGCCCTTCGCCTCGAGCCACGGCGCGACCTCCGGCGTCTCGGTCGTCGTCCACACCTCGAGCCCGGTCTTGCCGAGCTCGCGCGCCTTTGTCGACGCCTCGCGCCACTCGTCGTCGTCGACGGCGCGCAGCCACACCTCCGCGTACGGCTCGTGCTCGAGCCCGGGGATCGGCTTGACGTCGGACACATGGGCGGTGCAGGGCTCGAACCTGCGACTTCTTCCTTGTAAGGGAAGCGCTCTCCCAACTGAGCTAACCGCCCGCGCCCCCGAAGGGTAGGCGAGCGGGGAGGCGGCCGCAGCCGCCCCCCCAGCTTGGCCGCGCGGCGTCTAGTGAAGGACGCTGAACTGCGCGGTGGCGGTGCCCGACTTGCCTCTGCTCGTCACCGTGCCGGTGCCGGCCTTCGCCTTGCTCGGCACCTTCGCCGTGAGGCTGAACTGGCCGCTCGCGTTCGCCGTGGCGGTACCGAGCGAGTTGGTGAGGCCGCTGTCGGTGAACGTGCTGCCGATGCTGTCACCGGCCGAGTAGAAGAGCCCGCTGATCTTGAACGGCGCGGTGGCGAAGCCACTCGCCGGCGACAACGAGATCTGCGGCGTGTCGTAGTTCGGCTGGCTCGGCACGGCGTTGCCGGACGAGTCGGAGCCTGGGCAGCCGAGCGTCGTGTTGTCCCACTCGAGCTGCAGCAGATAGTTGTGCCCGTTGATCGTCTGGTTGTACTGGGCGCCGTCAGGGCCGGAGAGGTTGCCGAAGTCCCACGCGCACATGTCGCCGTTCTCCATGCCGTACGCGCTGTCATTCGGGTCGCTGTCCCACCACCCGGTGCCGAATGGGTCGGTGATGCTCTCGTTGTGCTCGTGGCTCGTGACGCTCATCTCGGCGTCCGACGGGTTGCCGTTCGGGTACGACTGCTCGTCGCACGTCACGGGGTTGCCGGCGGTCTGCGCGGCGTACGGCATGTTCGAGTAGATGATCTGCGAGTTCGCGTTGATCGTCGAGTCGCTGTACGCGCTGTGGTACGCGCAGAAGTACGAGAACGAGCAGAGCGGGGCGGTCACAGACGTCGTGATGCCGCTCTGGTCGACGCCTTCTTCGGCCGGGAAGCACGTGCCGATGTTCGGCGCGGTGAAGATGAAGAACTCGGTCGTGTTGCTGACCGGCCACTTCTTCGCCTTGATGACGTTCGAGATCTCAGCCTGCATCTGCGCGTCGGTGACACAGCCTGCAGTCGTCGAATGGTCACCGTTGGCGCCACCGGCAGCCGCGACGGGGGTGTCGGGGCAGTTGACCGGGTCGAGCGAAGGCAGGGCGTTCGTGTCGAGGTCGGTGCCGGCGAACGTCGTGCGATTCTGGACGTAGGTGCGCTGGCCGTTCGTCTCCTCGTAGTACTGCGTGGCGTTGACGTACGTGTTCGTGTTCTTGCCGGCCGTCGCCTGCAGATCCTTGAAGAACTGGTTCATGTTGGCGGTGTAGTTCGCCGGGAACTGGTAGCCGCTCGGCTGCCAGAAGATCGTGTAGACCTTGCTCGTCGGCATGACCGGCCCGCCGTTGTAGACGAGCTTGCCGCTCGCGGGCGCGCTGTTGGAGACCGCGCCGTTCGACTCTTCCGAGACGGGCGGGACGAGGCCCAGGATCGTGCCGATCCGGGCATGGAAGGGGATGTCCGTCGTGCCCGAGTGCGCCGGGGCCGCGCTGACCAGCGCGCCGCCCGTGAGGGCCGCAAGGGCGATGGCTACTGCAAGAAAGCGACGCATTGGGATCCTCCGAAGCTCTGGGTCGTTGGGCCTGCGGAGGTGAAGACCTGGGATCCCCGGAGAACTTGCACGTACAATCGGCCCGTCCCGCGTCCCAGGAGGTTCCGTTGAGTTCACACGTCATGTCCACGAAGGGCTTTGCGACCTATTCGGAGGGAATGACGCGTGGCACGGAAAGAGCTGAACCTTGGGATCCTGGCGCACGTAGACGCCGGTAAGACAACTCTCACAGAGCGCCTGCTGTTCGAGGCAGGCGTCATCGAACGGCCCGGACGGGTCGACGACGGCACGACGCTGACCGACTCGCTCGCGCTCGAGCGCCGGCGCGGCATCACGATCCGCTCGGCCGTGGCGTCGTTCGCGATCGGCGACGTGCACGTGAACCTGATCGACACGCCGGGCCATCCCGACTTCATCGCCGAGGTGGAACGGGTGCTGAGCGTGCTCGACGGCGCGGTGCTCGTCGTGTCGGCGGTCGAGGGCGTGCAGCCGCAGACGCGGATCCTGTTTCGCGCGCTGCAGCGCCTGCGGGTGCCGACCCTGTTGTTCGTCAACAAGATCGACCGTCGCGGCGCCGACGCCGACCGGGTACTCCGCGAGATCGAGGCGCGGCTGACGCCGGACGCGTTCGCGGTAGGCCTCGTCGACGGAGAGACGTTCGTGCAGTTCGGCGACCTGCCGCGCGGGCTCGCCGGTCATCCGGTGTTCTTCGGCTCCGCGGTCACGGGTGCGGGCGTCGACGAGCTGCGCCGCGGGGTCGTCGAGCTGCTGCCTGCCGCGAGCGGCGATGCGGATGCGCCGCTCGCGGCGCGTGTGTTCAAGATCGAGCGGAGCGCGGCGGGCGAGAAGATCGCGTACGTCCGTCTGTTCGCCGGGCGCATCGCGGTACGCGAGAAGCTCGGCGACGACAAGGTGACGGGCATCGCGGTGTTCGACCAGGGCGCGGCCGTGCAGCAGCACGAGGTGCATGCGGGCGGCGTGGCGAAGCTCTGGGGCCTCGACTCGGTGTCCGTCGGCGATCGCATCGGCGACGCGCGCACGCGCGAGCATCACTTCGCTCCGCCGACACTCGAGGCGGTGGTCGCGCCTGTCGACGACGCCGACGCGGCACGGCTGCGCGTTGCGCTTGCGCAGCTGGCCGAGCAGGACCCGCTGATCGACGTGCGGCAGGACGACGATCGCCGCGAGCTGTCCGTGTCGCTGTACGGCGAGGTGCAGAAGGAAGTGATCGAGTCGACGCTCGCCGACGACTACGGCATCGCCGTGGAGTTCCGCGACACGACGCCGCTCTACGTCGAGCGGCCGGCCGGCGCGGGCGAGGCGCTTGAGCCGCTGAACGCCCCGACGAACCCGACCGAAGCGTCCCTTGGGTTCCGCGTCGAGCCGGGTGACGGGGTCGAGCTGCGGTTCGAGATCGAGCCGCTGACCGCTCCGCTCCATCTGTTCAAGGGGCTCGACAGGTTCCTCGAGCACATGGACACCTTCATCCGCGACGCGCTACGCGCAGGGCCGTTCGGCTGGCAGGTCACCGACTGCGCCGTGACGCTGTTCCACAGCCAGTACGGCGTTGCCGACGGGCCACCGTCGCGCCGCGCGAACACGAAGGCGATCGACTTCCGCAAGCTGACGCCCCTTGTCGTCGCGAATGCGCTCCGCGCTGCAGGGACCGTGGTGTGCGAGCCGACCCTTCGGGTCACGCTCGAGGTGCCGCTCGTGTCGCTGCAGGCGGTGCTCGCCGCGCTGACGCGGGTCGGCGGGACGGTTGCAGCGCCTTCGCTGCGCGGCGAGCTCGCCGTCGTCGAGGGCGTCCTGCCTGCGGTTCGCGTCGACGAGCTCCAGCGTGAGCTGCCCCGGCTCACGGGCGGCGAGGGTGTCCTCGAGCGCGCGTTCGAGGGCTACCGGCCCGTGGAGGGCGACCAGCCGACCCGCAACGTAGGCTCTCGGAGGCCGCCACAGGCTTAACAGAGTTCTCAAAACAGCTGTTTAGGGTCGACTTGATGCCGCTGGCACGCATCACCACACTCATCGCGCTCGTCCTGATCGCCGTGCCGGCGGCAACCGTCCACGCTGCGACGCGCATGCCGGTCGGGTTCTTCGACGATCCCAGCTTCCGCTGGTCGCCGAGCCGGTCGCAGAACCTCGCTGCCGCTGCCGCGGCCGGCGCGACCGTCGTCCACACGACGGCGAACTGGGCGGCGCTGGCACCGACCCGGCCCGTACATCCGAGCGACCCGGATGATCCTGCGTACCAGCTCGGCGACCTCGACGAGCTCGTGCGCGAGGCCTCGCGCTACGGCCTGCGCGTGATGATCGATGTCACCGGCACTCCGAAATGGGCCAACGGCGGGCAGACGCCGAACCACATGCCGAAGAACCTCGGCGACTTCGCGACGTTCGTTCGGCTGCTCGCGCTGCGGTACGACGGCCGCAATCCCGGCAAGGGCGAGGTGAGCCTGTGGTCGGTCTGGAACGAGCCGAACCTCAACCTGTTCCTGACGCCGCAGTTCTCCGGCAAGAAAATCGTCAGCGTCTCGAATTACGCGAAGCTCTACAAGGTCGCGTACGCCGCGATCAAGTCGGAGAACCCCTTGGCGCAGGTGGCCGCCGGCGAGACATCGGCGCGGGGGCGCGACAGGCGTATCGCAGGGCAGAGCGACACCGTCGCGCCGGGGACGTTCGCGAAGCTGCTCGCGAGGATCCGCGGCATCCACTTCGACGCGTGGGCGCAGCATCCGTACCCGACGAACCGCACGGCCAAGCCGCTCGAGAAAGTGCAGTACCCGAATGTGACCTTGTCGCAGCTGCCGACGTTCGAGAAGTCCCTCGCGTCCGAGTTCCATCGCAAGGTGCCGATCTGGATCACCGAGTTCGGGTACGAGACGAAGCCAACGCAGCCGAGGGGCGTGACGCTCGCGCAGCAGTCGGCGTACGCGAAGCAGGCGTTGACGATCGCCCGCAACGACCCGGACGTTCAGATGTTCTGCTGGTTCACGTTCCGCGACAACCCGGGCAACCCGTGGAAGAGCGGCCTCGAGTCGACGAGCGGGTCACCCAAGCCGTCTCTCGCCCCGTTCGAGTACCTGGCGCATTCGATCGACGGCACGACCGTGCAGGTGAAGGCGGGACGGCCGGTGGGGCCGATCCCGATCTTCGTCCCGTACCTCACGTTCTACAACCCGGTCGGCTCGCTGGTCGGCATCACCTACCGCGTCGTCGACAACACCGGCAAGCTCATCACCGCCGGCGAGCCGCAGGGCAACCTTGCCCCGGACGGCTCGGTCACTTTCACGCCAACCTTCGTCGCCGCGAAGGGTCACACCTACACGGTCACGGCGACGGTGAACGACGCCAACGGGAACCTCCAGACCCGCATGACGACGATCACCGTCTCGTAGGTAGGGCCGGCCGAGCACAGGTTGTGCGGCAGGGCCGCGCCGGCGACGAACGGTGCCCGGCCGGCCCTACCTGCGCGGCGTCCGGAAGGCCATCCGCACGACGAGTGCGACCGCGGCGACGGCTGCTGCGGTCCCGATCGTCGCCAGCGCCGCGCCCGAAGACGCCGACACCGCGGACGTCGCGAGGAGCATGAAGTTCGCGACGAGCGCGAGGACGCACAGCGCGAGCAGGATCGCCGCGCGCCGGACGACGAGCGGGCGCTCGGACACGAGGCGCTTGTCGACGTCGACCGACCACGATGCGAGCTCGGCGGACAGCAGCAGCAGCACGCCGACGATCGCGGCGCGGCCGTCGACCGTCGCATGACCGGTGCGCCCGGCGAGGTACGAGCCCGCGAGGACCGCGACGGCCCAGGGGACGGCGCTCGGCCAGCGCATGACGAGCGCGACCAGCAGCACGAGCATCGCTGCGCCCGCGCCACCCTGCGCGACGGCGACGAGCTTGCCGCCGCCGGTCGACGCGAGGCCGCCCGCAGCTGCGAGCGCCGCGACCGACAGGCAGCCGGTGACTACGCGCGCGCGAGCCGGGCGTGGCGCCTGAATGCCGACACCTCCTCGAGCGGGAGCTGGAGCGGGTCGCCGGCCTTCCATTCCGCGACCGCGATGCCCGCGCTGTGCAGGCGGTGCCGCAGCGCGTCGCGGCGCAGCACCCACAGGTCGTACGCAACGGCGTCGCTCCCGCGTGCGGGCCGAGGTGTGTACGGCAACGGCGACACGTCGATCGCCGAGACGTCGTACCCGCGCGAACGCAGGTCGAGCAGCGCGCCGACCGAACGCTGGTCGAGCAGCGGCGTCAGCGCGACGACGAGCGCATTCGGGGGCAGCGAGCGCCGCGGGATGATGTCGATCTCCTTGAAGTAGTAGGAGAGCACCACTTCGGTGTCGATCAGCGCGTCGACGATGCGGTAGAGCTGCACCGTCCCGCCACCGGGGAGCAGCCAGCGCAGGATGCCGCCGAAGCCGATCAGCCCGACGCGGTCGCGGCGGCGCACGTACGCGTCGGCGAGCGCTGCTGTTGCGCGCACTGCCAGGTCGAGCGTTCCCTCGCCTGCGTGGCGCGCCTCGGCGAACGAGTCGACGAAGAGGATGACGTCGGTGTTGCGGTCGGGATGCGTCTCATTGACCACCAGCTCGCCGGCACGCCGCGCGCTCGCGCGCCAGTTGACGCGCTTCACGGGATCGCCCGGCGTCCACTGGCGAATGTCGGCGAACTCGATGCCCTCTCCTTTGTGGCGCGCGAGCTCGTTCCCCGCGAAGACCTGCGTCTGCGCCGGCTGCACGATGCGGCGCAGGACGTCCTCGCGAGGATATGCGCGAAGCTGTGGACGCGTTGCGGCGACCGCCTCCCACCGCAGGAGACCGAACGGATCCGATGCGCGCGCGTACGCGGGCCCGAGTAGATGCCCGCCCCAACGCGCAGCGCGCACGTGCAGCTCGAGCTCGCGCCGCTCTCCCGCGGCCAGGCGGAGTGACACGGGATTCGTGCCCTCGATGAGCTCGACGTCCGGTGGCAGCTGCAGGTAGACGTCGACGCGATCGACCGGCGACGCAGCTTCGAGCACCACGCGTGCGGTCGTCTCCTCGCCTTCGAGCAGGCGTTCGTCGTCGAGCGTCGCGTGAACCGACACCCTCGGCGTCGTCACGAGCCCCAGCCCGACGCCGAGCGCGATCAGGAACGGGGCCGTGAGAGCAACGAGCTCGGGGCGCGACAGGATCAGCGACGCGAGCAGGCCTGCCGCCGCGAGCCCTGCGTAGCCCGCGAGCTTCGGCGTCGCCGACGGGCTCACGCAGGTGCGAGATCTTCGGCGGCCGGCGTCGGCACGGTGTCGATCCGCTCGCGGACGATGTCGTCCGCCGACACGCGCTGCACCCAGAGCTCCGGTCGGAGCGTCAGCCGGTGCGCAAGGGCGGGCACGGCGACTGCCTTCACGTCGTCGGGCGTCACGAAGTCGCGTCCCTGGAGGGCGGCACGCGCGCGCGACAGCTTCAGCAGCGCGAGTGAGCCACGCGGTGACGCGCCGACCTGCACCGACGGCGAGTTCCGCGTCGCCGCGACGACGTCGACGATGTAGAGGCCGACCGCCTCCGACACGTGCACGCCTTCGACCGCCTGCTGCATCGCGAGAAGCGTCTCGCGGTCGACGACGGGCTCGAGCGCGACGTCGTCCTGCCGGCGCTCGGCGCGCTGTGCGAGCACCTGCCATTCGTCCTCGCGTGACGGGTAGCCGACCGACATGCGCAGCAGGAACCGGTCGAGCTGCGCCTCGGGTAACGGGTACGTGCCCTCGTACTCGATCGGGTTCTGCGTCGCGAGCACGAGGAACGGCCGCTCGAGCACGCGCGTCTCGCCTTCAGTCGTGACCTGCCGCTCCTGCATCGCCTCGAGCAGCGCCGCCTGGGTCTTCGGCGGGGCGCGGTTGATCTCGTCGGCGAGAAGAAGGTGCGCGAAGATCGGCCCGGGCCGGAACTGGAAGACAGCGTCACGCTGGTTGTAGATCGACGAGCCCGTCACGTCGGAGGGCATCAGGTCGGGCGTGAACTGGATGCGGGAGAAGTCGAGCGACGTCGACTGCGCGAACGAGCGTGCCATCAGCGTCTTCGCGAGGCCTGGGAAATCCTCGATCAGGATGTTGCCGTCGGCGAGCAGGCCGAGCAGCAAGAGCTCGAGCGCATCGCGCTTGCCCACGACCGCGCGTTCGACCTCGTCGAGGATGCGATCGCAGCGCGTGCCGACTTCGGAGAGCTCCATCACGTGATCCTTGCAAGATCGTCAAGGCACTCGCGGAGCTCTGCGAGCTTGATCCCGGTTTCGAATCGGTCCACGGGCGGCTCGCGGTCCGGCCGGAGGAGCTCCCACCAGCGCCCCAGCGTCTCCTCGGACGGCCTGCGTCCGGCGCGCTCGAGCCGCGCCTGGGCGATCTCGCGGAGGTGGGGAATCAGCTTGAAGTGCAGGTCGTGCGCCGAGCCGAGCGCGAGCGTCACCTCGCGCTGCGCGCGCTCGAGCTCGTTGACCTTCGGCGTCGGGACCTCCGCGGCGGCGAGCGCTCGGTCGAAGTCGGAACGGCGGCGCCTGGGGAACGCGTCTCCGGCGGCCGCCACGAGCACGAGCATCACGAGCGCGCCCACGACGAAGATGTAGGCGCGGATCACGATGCTGCGCCAGCCCGGCTCCGACACGACGAGATAGATCGCGACACCGGTCGCCACCGCGCCGAGCACGATCAGGTCCGGGACGTGACGTCTCATATCCGCTCCGGCGCCGGCGAAGCCGGCACCCCCGCTACTGGAGAGCCTCCGTCGAGCCTACGGCTCATGCAATGCTCTCGCGAATCTCGCGCAGAGAGGAGATCGCGTCGTTCTTCATGTCGACGGTGACCTCGTGCCGGCTGAACTTCGCGCTCTCGAACAGCGACGTGAGCCGCTCGACGGCCCCGCTACGCGAGGTGAGCTCGTGCAGCACGCGGCGCAGGTACTCGATCGCGGTCTCGCTCGGCCGCCGCGCAAGCCCGAGCCGTTCGAAGGTTCGCTCCATCCGCGCGTACGCCGCGATGACCGCCTTGCGCGGGTCCGCTTCGCGCTCGAGATCGTCGATCGCGTCGTCGAACCCGGCCGCGAACTCCTCGGCGAGCGTGAGCGGCTCGCGCTCCGGCAGCGGCGGCCGGCGCTTGTACGCGACGTACGCGGCAGTGGCGGCGACGGCCCCGACAGCGAGGGAGATCCAGAGCACGATCCACTCGAAGTGCGGTTGCTGCTGCTGCGCGTTGCCGCCGGCGCCTTTCACGTGGGCGCCGTTGGTCGGGTCCTTCGCGACATGGAACAGCCCGTTGTGGCCGAAGAGGCCGCCGTGCGTGTGGATGTAGCGGCGAACGTAGAGCGCGATCCCGATCAAGACCAGGGCGTAGACCATGCGGCGGAACTGCTTGCCCGGCGTCCGGCCGCCGACCGCGGCCATCTCCTTCGTGCGAACGAAGTACGAGTAGATCGCGACCGGGATCATCAGCACGAAGACGACCAGGAAGACCGACATCGCGTAGCTGATGTAGGTGTTGCTCACCGCGGGCGCGCTCGAGCTGTGGAAGCCGCTGCGCGACGAGAACGCCACGAGCCCGAGCAGGAGGACGAGCGCCCCCGTCATCAGGAGCGAGCGGAAGCCACGGCCGTAGTCCACGCCGGGACGTTAGACAGGATCGGCGCCGGGCGTGATGCCGTCGTTAGATTCCCTCCGTGGGCCTACTGGAGGGCAAGCGGGCGATCGTGACCGGCGCGTCGAGCGGGATCGGCGCGGCGACGAGCCGTGCGCTGCAGGAGGCAGGCGCGCGGGTCTACACCGGCTCGAGACGCGAGGGCAACCTCGACGTCGCCGATCGGGCGAGCGCGGAGCGCTTCATGGAGGCGGCGCTCGCCGAGCTCGGCGGCCTCGACATCCTCTTCAACAACGCGGGCCTCGCCCGTGGCCGCGATCCGGTGTGGGACTCGCTGGACGAGGACGAGCACGAGGTCATCGCGACGAACGTGCTCGGCCTGATGCGCATGACACGCCTCTGTGTGCCCGCGCTGATCGAGAGCGGCGCAGGTCACATCGTGAACATGGGCTCCGTCGCGGGTATCTGGTCGTATGCCAACGGCTCGTCGTACGTCGCTTCGAAGTTCGCGGTACACGGCTACACGCGCTCACTCCGCGACGACCTCCAGGGCAAGCCCGTACGCGTCACGAACATCGCCGCCGGGCTCGTCGAGTCGCAGTTCTCCGAGGTGCGTTTCAAGGGCGACACCGAGAAGGCCGCCGCCGCCTACGCAAACGTCGCGATGGGCGGACCGATGACGCCGGACGACATCGCGGAGTGCATCGTCTTCGCACTCACGCGCCGCCCGAACGTGAACATCGACGAGATCACCGTGATGGCGCTCGCTCAGATCTCGGGCGGCAACATCTTGCGCGACAGCTGACGCACGTCGCGTGACGCGAAGACGGCGAGCGTCGCGATGACGACGACGGCCGCTCCACCGAGCAGCTCCGTGCGGAAGCCGATCAGTGCGCCGATCGGGCCGGCCAGGCCGAGACCGACCGGCGTCAGGAAGATCGAGCCGAACGCGTCGTACGCGGAGAGGCGTGACAGGCGCTCCTGGGGGATCTCCTGCTGCATCGTCGTGTCCCAGAGCACGCCGAAGACGCCGAGGCCGAGGCCGGCAAGGAACGACGCGAGCGTCACGACGATCGGCGCCTCGGGTCGCGCGAACGCGAGCATCGGGAGCGCGAGGCCGAACACGCCGAACGTCGCGACGCGAAGCATGTGCTGCGGATGCCACCGCAGCATCGCAGCGCCGCTGACGAGGCTGCCTGCGACGGCCGCGGCCAGGATGACGCCGAACCAGCCGGCGCCGCCGTAGTGCGTGTTGGAGATCTTCGGCCCGAGCACATCCGTCGATCCCGTCTCGACGGCGAGCACGAACGAGAACTGCAGGACGATCACCCACAGCCAGGTGCGGCCCCAGAAGTCGGACCAGCCCTCGCGCATTTCCGCGAGCATCGTGCTGCCCGGCGCTCGTTTCGAGGCGCGCACGCGCATTCGCGCGGTGAGCAGCGCGGCGGCGAAGAACGTCGCAGCGTCGAAGCCGATCGCCCAGCCTGGCCCCGCGATCGCCACGACGACGCCTCCGAGCGCGGCACCGGCGATCTGTGTTGCGTTGAGCGAT
>DASZBP010000242.1:0-4675 GCA_035943915.1 Gaiellaceae bacterium
GGCAGGATCATGATGTAGACCTCGGGGTGCCCGAAGAACCAGAACAGGTGCTGCCACAGCAACGCCGAGCCGTGGAACGCCGGATCGAAGAAGTGGGTGCCGACGTTGCGGTCGAGGAAAAGGAAGATCAGGTCGGCGCTCAGCTCCGGTAGGGCGAGCAGTAAGCCGAATGCGGCGGCGAACATCGCGTAACAGAACAGCGGCATGCGGTTCAGCGACATCCCCGGCGCGCGCGACTTCAGGATCGTCACGATGAACAGCGCGGCCGTGATCGTCGACGCGATCGAGTTGAACAGGAGCCCGAGGCAGTAGAAGTCGATGTTGTGGCCGGGGTCGTAGTGCCGGAGCGCGAGCGGCACGTAGTCGAACCAGCCGGCGTTCGGCGCGTCGCCGACGGCGAGGCTCGAGTACATGAAGATGCCCGACGAGACGAAGATCCAGTAGCTCAGCGCGTTCAGCCGCGGGAACGCCATGTCGCGCGCGCCGAGCATCAACGGCAGCAGGTAGTTCCCGAAGGCGCCGGTCGACATCGGGATGATGAAGAAGAAGATCATCGTGAGGCCGTGCATCGTGAAAAGCTCGTCGTAGGTCGCCGGGCCGATGACCTTCTCGTTCGGCTGCGCGAGCTGCGTGCGCATCGCGACCGCCTCGATGCCGCCGGCGCCGAAGAAGACCAGCGTCGTCCAGAAATAGAGAAGGCCGATCCGCTTGTGGTCGGTCGTCGTCAGCCAGCCGAGGACCCCCGGGCGGCTCTGCCACTGGCGCTCGAGGCGCGTGAGGCGTCCGGTCGCGACGGCCACTACTTGAGCCCTTCGAGGTAGGCGGCGAGCGCGCTCGCCTGCGCGCCGCCGAGCGGGATGTCCGGCATCTGGTTCCCAGGCTTGATGCTCTGGTTGTGGAGGATCCAGTCCTCCAGGTGCGCCTTGCCGTTCGGGATCGCGAGCGCGGCGAGCGTGGTGCGGCTGCCGACGTGCGTCAGGTCGGGGCCGACATCCGAGTCGTCGCTCGTTCCGCGTAGCGAGTGGCACGTCGCGCAGCCCGCGGTCTCGAAGACCTTCGGCGGCGGTGACGCCACCGGCTTCGACTCGTGCGCGAGCCAGCGGTGGAACGCCGCGGGCGTGTCGACGTAGACGTAGAACGCCATGTGCGCGTGCTGCAGCCCGCAGAACTCGTCGCACTGCCCGCGGTAGCGGCCGACAGTGTCGGCGTACAGCTCGATCTGGTTCGTGCGGCCCGGGATCGTGTCGATCGTGCGGTTCAGCCGCGGCACCCAGAAGCTGTGGATCACGTCCTTCGTCTGCACCTCGAGCCGCACTGGCGTGTTCACCGGGATGTGCAGCTCGTTCGCCGTCACCGCGCTCGTGCCGGGATAGCGCACCTCCCACCACCACATGTGCCCGATGACGCGGACGGTGAGGCGCGTCGAGCTCGCGGCCGGCGCCTCCGTCGTCTTGATCACGAACAGGTCGCCGATCACGAACAGCGCGGCGATGACGACGATCGGCGTGACGATCCCGAGGACGATCACGACGTACCACCCCGTCTTCTCGCCGGGCTTGCGGTTGCCCGGGCCGGCGGTGCCGCGCCGCCCCCACGCGTAGAGCAGCGCCGCGACGATCAGGCCGAGGCCGATCCAGGCGCCGCCCATCATCCACCAGAAGAGGCTCGCGATGTCCTTGGACTGGTGGCTCGCGGGCGCGAGGGCGTTCTGCTTCTTGTCGCAGCCTGCCAGGAGCGCGGCGACCGGCAGCAGAACGAGCACGCGAAGCTTGGCGACCATCTCCCAGAGACGGCCTACCCCGCGGTTTCACAGGTGAAAACGGATTTGTTCGACGAGCTCGTCGACGGACATCGACGTCGTATCAAGCTCGATCAGCGCGGTGCAACGCCACCGACGCCGAGGGTGTCGTACAGCGCCTCCTTGAGTGCGTTTTTCTCGATCACCGGCAGCGACAGCCGCACGCCGAGCTCCCGTGATCACGAGGAACACAAGCCATTGGTGCGTGGCACCCTTCGGTGCCAGGCACCTTCTGGGGTGCTCTAGGCCTTCAGGTGGCGCAGCATGAACGGGAGGATCCCGCCGTGCTTCAGATACTCGCGCTCGCGCGGCGTGTCGAGGCGCACGCGGGCGCGGAATTCCTTGTCGTCCGCGCGCACGGTGACCTCGGTCGCGTCGCCGCTTTCGACGCCGACGACCGAGAAGCTCTCGCGACCGGTGAGGCCGAGCGTGTCGCGGTTCTCGCCCGGCATGAACTGGAGCGGGAGGATGCCCATCATCAGGAGGTTGGAGCGATGGATGCGCTCGTACGAGTCGGCGATCACGGCGCGCACGCCGAGCAGGTTCGGGCCCTTGGCCGCCCAGTCGCGCGACGACCCCGAGCCGTACTCCTTGCCGGCGAGCACGACGAGCGGCGTGCCGGTCGCGAGGTAGCGCTGCGACGCCTCGTAGATCGTCATCTCCTCGCCCGACGGGACGTGCAGCGTCCACGTGCCTTCCGAGCCCGGCACCAGCAGGTTGCGCAGCCGCACGTTCGCGAACGTGCCGCGCACCATCACCTCGTGGTTGCCGCGGCGCGCGCCGTACGAGTTGAAGTCCGAGCGCTCGACGCCGTGATCGACGAGGTACTTGCCCGCCGGAGAGTCCGGCTTGATCGAGCCCGCCGGCGAGATGTGGTCGGTGGTGACCGAGTCGCCGAGGATGACGAGGCAGCGCGCGCCCTCGATGTCGCCGACTGCGCCCGGCTCGGGCGGCATGCCTTCGAAGTACGGCGGGCGGCGCACGTACGTCGACTCGTCGTCCCAGTGGAAGAGGTCGCCGGTCGGCACATCGAGCCCGCGCCACGTGTCGTCGCCGGTGAAGACGTCCGCGTACGTGCGCGCGAACATCTCGCTGCGCACGGCCTCGGCGATCGTCGACGCGACTTCCGCGGCGGTCGGCCAGATGTCGCGCAGGTAGACGCCGTCGGCGATCGGCTCGTTGTCGAGGTCGATGTCCATGCGGCCTGCGAGTGCGTAGGCGACCACGAGCGGCGGTGAGGCGAGGTAGTTGGCCTTTACCTCCGGATGGATGCGCGCTTCGAAGTTGCGGTTGCCCGACAGCACGGAGCACACGACGAGGTCGTTCTCGACGACCGCCTTCGAGATCTCATCCGGCAGCGGGCCGGAGTTGCCGATGCACGTCGTGCAGCCGTAGCCGACCGTGTTGAAGCCGAGCTGGTCGAGGTACTCCGTGAGCCCCGCGGCGTCGTAGTACTCGGTGACGACCTTCGAGCCCGGCGCGAGCGATGTCTTGACCCACGGCTTGCTCTTCAGTCCCAGCTCGACGGCCTTCTTCGCGAGCAGGCCTGCGCCGACCATCACCGACGGGTTCGACGTGTTGGTGCACGAGGTGATCGCGGCGATGACGACCGAACCGTGGTCGAGCTCGTAGTCGCCGACCTGCACACGGTGGTGACCCGGCGACGCGGTCGCGACGGCCGCGGGCGCCTCGGCGACGTCGCCGTCGCCGGTGGTCGGGTCGCTCGCCGGGAACGTGTCGGCGACTTCCTTGTCGTAGTTGCCGTACTCGACGCCGAATGTGCCGAGCGCGTCGACGAACGCCTCCTTCGCCGACGACACCGGCACGCGGTCCTGCGGGCGGCGCGGCCCGGCGATCGAGGGCTCCACCGACGAGAGGTCGAGCTCGACGACCTGCGTGTACGTCGGATGGTCGTCGGGGTCGTGCCACAGCATGTTCTCCTTGCAGTACGCCTCGACGAGCGCGATGCGCTCGGCCGAGCGGCCGGTCATGCGCAGGTAGCGGAGCGTCTCCTCGTCGACGGGGAAGAAGCCGCACGTCGCGCCGTACTCGGGCGACATGTTCCCGAGGGTCGCGCGGTCGGCGAGCGACAGCTGCGACACGCCCTGGCCGAAGTACTCGACGAGCTTGCCGACGACGCCGACCTTGCGCAGCGTCTGGGTTACGGTCAGCACGAGGTCGGTGGCGGTCGCGCCTTCGCGTAGCTCGCCGGTCAGCTTCATGCCGACGACCTGCGGCACGAGCATCGAGAGCGGCTGGCCGAGCATCGCCGCCTCCGCCTCGATGCCGCCGACGCCCCAACCGAGGACGCCGAGCCCGTTGACCATCGTCGTGTGCGAGTCGGTGCCCACGAGTGTGTCCGGGAAGGCGAGGCCGTCGCGCGACTCGACGACGCGCGAGAGGTACTCGAGGTTCACCTGATGGCAGATGCCGGTGCCCGGCGGGACGACCTGGAAGTTGTCGAAGGCCCGCTGCCCCCAGCGCAGGAACGCGTACCGCTCGATGTTGCGCTCGAACTCCTTCTCGACGTTCGTCGCGAACGCGAAGCGCGACGCGAACGCGTCGACCTGCACGGAGTGGTCGATGACGAGCTCGACCGGGATCAGCGGGTTGATGCGCGACGCGTCACCCCCGAGATCCGCCATCGCCGCGCGCATCGCGGCCAGGTCGACCACGGCGGGCACGCCCGTCAGGTCCTGCATCAGCACGCGCGCCGGGTTGAACGGGATCTCCTTGGACGGCTCGGCGCTCGCGACCCACGAGGCAACCGCCTCGACATCGGCGTCGTCACCGGTCCGCAGGACGTTCTCGAGCAAGATCCTCAGCGTGTAGGGCAGCCGCGCGACGTCGTGGGATGCCTGCAGCGCGTCGAGGCGG
>DASZBP010000243.1:0-2897 GCA_035943915.1 Gaiellaceae bacterium
CGCCGCCGCCAGACTTCCAGTTTCCGCAGATGGAGAACCCCCAGCTCGCGGCGCCCGGTTGGCACCCGCGCCTGATGGACTACATCTACATCTCCTTCACGAACTCGATCGCCTTCAGCCCGACTGATGCGATGCCGCTGAGTGGCTGGGCGAAGCTGCTGATGATGTCCGAATCGGGAGTGTCGGCGATCAGCATTCTGCTCGTCACCGCCCGCGCGGTGAACATCTTCAAGTAGCCACGCGGCCCAGGGTCGGCAGCGTACTTCTCGGAATGGCGGTCGTCACACCAAACCCGTTCGCAAGGACGACTTCGTGCGAGCGAGGCGTATCCAACTCCTCCAAGTCGCATAAAGCGACGGCGACCCTATCGCCCGTGCGTAGGCCCTCTACGGGCTCGCCCAGCGCATCGTCGACCTCGCCGCAGATCCGAACCCCGAAATCAGACACGCAGCGATCGGCGCAATCTTCGCGTCTCCTGCAACGTCGACCAATGGCGCCCGCCGCCGCGCAGACAGACCCTGGCGAGAGTGCCCTGCGCTTTTGACCGGTCGCGCGAAAGGCCGAACGAGAGCGAAGCCCGCAGCCATAGCGTCAGGCGTCAGCCGGCGCCATTTCCGGAAACGGCAGCGCTTCAACGATGCGGCTAGCCATCTCAATGCTGAGCGACGTGCTTCGCGCTGAGCGTGGAGGGCGACGGAAACAAGAACGACGCCCCTCCCGGCAGGCGAGGGGAGGGACGTCGAACATCCGTGAGTCTCGCGTCTGAAGATGGGAAGACGGTGAAGGTCGGGCCTCACTTTTGGCCTCCGCACCCGCCCTAAGTGCTCTCCCCTTCTGGTCACGTGCCTCGATCGATTTCAGCTCGTGCGCTCTGCCGGCGCACTGGAACCGCCGACTCCTAGCTCAAGTCCCGCCGGGGGCGGGTGGCGTGAAAGCTCAGTGATCCCGCGGTGGGCGGCGAACCGGAATGATAGGGCTCGGCGTCGCGTCCTTCGACCGTGTTCGGCGGTTGACTCGCGCGTAGCAGTCCGGGCAGATCGTCGCTGTCGCACTGGGAGGCGTTGGAGGCTCCGGCGGGCTGAGCCAGCGGTCAGCAGACCAAATTTGGCCGCACCGCGCACACCACCTGACCAAACCCTCACCCACGACCCCGCCCATCTTGGCTTCCAATCATCCTGCAACGAACGGGTAATCGTCAACGTCAGGTACGGAAACGTCGTCTCGGCTCTGATGCCCTCGACGCGCCCGAAGCGCCGTCTTATGATCATCGCGAGGCCCGGGTAGCGGCAGCGGTCTGCGGCGGGAAGCTGCGACCTCCCACCAGGCGTGCTGACTTTTCAAGCGCGCCTGCCGGGTTCCCGGGCCGCATAAAGCGGAGTGCGGAAGGCGGCGCGGGCCTTTGGGATTTCAGCCTCAACGCAAAGCGGCTGCGGCATCCCGCTCTGCGGCAAGAGACCCGAGCCGCAACTTGATGCTACGAACGCGCAGCCCGATACCCCTCCCTGAAATACGGTCCGCGTCTAATCCGCGTTCTAGCCCGGCCGGCTCGCGGGATCGTTGCCGTACGAGTTCCGCTCGCTGATCGTTCCATCCTGGTTATGGATCACATGCTCCGTCTTGTCGGCCTGCGCACGTGTACGGGCAGCCGCGACTGCCTCCTCTTTCGTGGCATGCGCCCCGCCGAAGTCGCCACCTTCTTCGACCTCGTTGATCCACTGCTCGTTCTTCCAGACGGTGTGAATGAACCCCTTCGCCATCTCGAATCGCTCCTTTGATCGCGGTGTGTTGACGATCGGTACCCAGCCGGCACATCGGCGACTCGTGGACGGACAGGTCAGCCGCGGATCTCGTTTTCAACAGGCTCGCGTCGCGTTAGCTCGCTCGTCCGCCGTGCGCATGGGCCACGGTCGGCGCGCATGATCTTCCGGCGTACTGGCTTAGGTAATGGGCCGATCGTCCTCGAGCGCCGCCCTGTCCGCGTTAGCAGGTGCCGCGGTGTCCCGGATGGTATTTGCGGAGACACCGACCGCCTTTGTGGCTATTGACACATGTTGTCTGGAGTCATAGGGTCGCGATGCTATGAAGTGGACGAAGCGGCGCTGGGGATACGTGGTGTGGGGTGTGGCGCTCTTCTTCGTGTTCGTGCCGGAGATTTTGGCGGCCATCCCGCTGACCGAGTCGCAGCTGCCGTTCCCGACGATCTCGCGGATGACCGGCCACTTGGAGTACGCACATAACGAGTGGGAGATCGCGCCGACAGTGTTCATCGTCTTTACGTTGCTGTCGTTGCTCCGTGTGCCGGTACGGCAGCGGTCGGGCGGCAACGATGAGGCGACGCTGTTGGCGCGTCGCGCCGCCGGGGATACGCGACCGCACCGAACACCGGGCGGACGTCTGACGTTCGAGCCTGACGCGAAGACTGCAGAAGCGTTCGACAACGAGGCGGTTTCCAGCTGGGCGTTCGCGGCCCGCGCAGCGGCAGCTGCGGCAGTCACGATCGCGCTCACACTCTGGGCCCTTCACCACTGGCCAAACCAGTACGTGACCGACGGATCCGGGAACCGGCACAAGCTCCCGAACTTTCATGTCGCGTATTTCCTCTACGGCTCGATCGGGTTCTTCTGGCTCCTGCTTCCAAGCGTCAGCGGCCTCCTCGCCGGCAAGGACGCCCAGTTCCCGAACCTCTTCCGAACGGCCGAGAACCTCGAGCAGTGGATCGCCAAACCGCGCGGACCAGCAGCCGTTGCGCGACTGCTCGAAGTACTCGCTTGGCTGCTCGCCTTCGCGCTCATCTGGGGAATGGTCTTCCTGATGCTCCACCTGACGCTCTATCCATTCCCGAACATCACGCACATCCTCAACCCCGGCGGTTAACGAGCGAAGACATCTGCGCCGCG
>DASZBP010000244.1:0-5711 GCA_035943915.1 Gaiellaceae bacterium
TGCTCGACGCGTGCGCCCGCCTGCTCGCCCTCTCCGATCTCGGCATCGACCTTGCCGAGGGCCGCAGGCGGGCAGAGGCGGCTGTCGCCGACGGAAGCGCTGCCGCAGTCTGGGGCCGCTGGCTTGCAGCGCAAGGGGCAGTCGCCGGCGCCGCGCTCCCCGAGGCGCCGGTTGTCCGCGACGTCGCGGCTCCCGTCGACGCGCATGTCGTCGCGCTCGGCGCGATCGCCGTCGGCAACGCCGCCCTGCATCTCGGCGCGGGGCGGCGCACCAAGGACGACGAGATCGATCACGCCGTGGGCGTCGTCTGCCTGGCGAAGCGAGGCGACGCCGTCACGCAAGGGCAGACGATCGCGCAGGTGCACGCGCGAGACGATTCGAATGCCGAGGAAGGCGCGCGTGACGTTCTCGCGGCGTACTCGTTCGGCACGGAAGCGCCTGCGCCGCGCGACGTTCTGCTCGACGTCATTACCGGCTAGAGGCGCTCGGGAAGACCGAAGCGAGCGGGCAGCGCGGGATCTTCGAAGAGCGTGATCTCGTCGATTCTGGGGCCGCTCAGCGTGAGCACGATCATGCCCCAGGGCTGCGAGCGCAGATAGCAGCCGAATGCCGGCTGGCCGTTCGCGCGGGTGGGGCGTACCTGGAGTGGGGCGCCACGCACAGCGGCCCCGTGGTCGAGGTACACGCCGATAGCCTCGTGTCCTATGAGCTCGCCCGGGCGCGGCGGCATCGTCACGCGAGCCTCGGAGCTCAGCAGGGATACGAGGCGCGCCGTATCGCCGGCTTCGACGGCGTCGCTGAAGGCGGCGACAAGGCTCCGTTCCGCCGCCGAGTCGGGCAGCGGCGCCCGCTCGCGTTCGACGGTGTACGAGTCGAGCGTCGCACGTGCGCGTTGGAGCGCGGCCTTGACCGACTGCGGCGTCGTCTCGAGGATCGAGGCCGCTTCGTCGGTGTGAAAGCCGAGCACGTCGCGCAGCACGAGCGCTGCGCGCTGCTTCACAGGCAGCTGCTGCAGCGCCACGATGAACGAGAGCTGAATCGCTTCACGCTGCTCGTAGCGTGCCTCCGGCCCGGGAGCTGGATCCGGAAGCGCGCTGTCCGCATAGGGCTCGAGCCAGGAGGGCTCGACCGCGCGGCGGGACGGCGTCATGTTCTTCTCCGTGGCGGGGCGGCGCCCGCGTGTGCGGATCGCGTTGAGACTCCGGTTGGTTGCGATCCGGTAGAGCCATGACCGAAGCGACGCCTGCTGCTGGAAACCGTCGAGCCCATGCCAGGCGGCAAGCAGCGTTTCCTGGACGACGTCCTCGGCGTCCTGCACCGAGCCGAGCAGCCGGTAGCAATGGAGCTGGAGCTCACGCCGGAACGGCGCGACCAGCGAGGCGAACGCACGCTCGTCACCTCCTTTGGCCCGCTCGAGATCGACCGTCATCGCGTTATGACACCACGTTCGCCGCAAACGGACCGCCGGTCCGTTTCGCGGCGTCGCGGGGTCTTTGAGTTCGACAACAACCGCGAACCGGAGCTGAGCTGATGCAGAGACAACGTTTGGTGAGTAGTGCGCTCGCGGTGTGGCGAACCGGCCTACCGAGACCCGTCCTTGTTCTTCAGGGCGGGAACGCCCTCAACTACTTCGGAACGGGGCTGATCCTTCCCTTCGAGATCATCTATCTTCACGCGGTCCGTGGCTTCTCGACGACGACCGCGGGGCTGGTGCTGGCGACGGTCATGGGCACAGCCGCAGGGGTGACGCTTCCTTCGGGAGCGCTGCTCGATCGTTTCAGTGCGAAACGGATCCTGATCGCGGGCAACATCGTCAACGCACTCGGCTTCGGGGGCTTGGCATTCGTCGAGCGTCCGTGGCAGGGCTTCGTCTGCTCGGCCGTCGCCGGCGCAGGCTTCGGACTCGTCGGGACCGCCGGCCAGGTGATGACCTTGACCCTGGTCACGGCGGAGCAGCGCGCTGCTTCGACCGCGCTCCGACGAGTCGCAGGCAACTTTGGTCTCGGCCTTGGCGCGACGGCTGCGGGCTTCATCGTCGCCGCCACCCACCATCACCTTCAGGCGTTTCAAGCGCTCTATGTGTTCGACGCAGTCACGTTCGTCGTCTTCGCGCTGTTCGTGCTCGTCTGGATCCCGGATCCTGGCGTCGGGCGTGCGCCGGCGACAAGCGAGGGCCCGCAAGGCTTCGGAGCTGTCGCTCGCGACCGGCTCTTGCTCGCCTTGATCGCCGGCAACCTCGCGCTCGTGCTGATCGGCGGCACATTCTTCTCCAACATCCTCGCGCCGTTTGCGCAGGCGCACACACCTGTCGGGGCCGGTGAGATCGGTGTCGTCATATTCATCAACACGTTCTTCATCGTCGTAGCGCAGGTGCCGGCGGCCCGCGTCGTCAAGCGCATGCGGCGCACACATGCTCTGGCCCTCACGAGCGCCACGTTCGCAGTCGGCCTGCTCGCGGTCCTGCTCGCAACGCTCACGCACTCGACGTTCACCGCCAGCATCGTCTTGGCCGGAGTGGCGATCGTGATCGCAGTCGCCGAGTGCGGCCAGTTCATCGTGCTCGGCCCGCTCGTCGCGGAGATCGCGCCGCCGCACCTGCTCGGCCGCTACATGTCGCTCTACCAGCTCAGCTTCATGGTCGGCGTGGCTCTCGGCCCCGTCGTCGGCGGCGTGCTCCTCGGCACCTCGCCCGACGCCATCTGGTGGGGCGGAGCCTTCGTGGTGGCACTGACGGGCTTCGGCTTCCTGCGACTCGGTAGCCGGATACCCGATCCGCTCGCGCCGATGGCCTCGCCGCCGCTGCGGGCCGCATCAGAGGCGGTCTGATGCCGAATCGCATCGGTACCGTCCGGGCATGCCTGAGCTTCCCGAGGTGGAGACGGTACGCCGGTCGCTCGCGCCCGTCTTGGAAGGACGACGGTTCGAGTCCGTCCGCATCCTCGACACGCGGCTCACGCGGCCACTCGACCCGGACGAGATCGCGCGTGAGCTCGACGGCGAGACGGTCTCGGTCGTCGATCGTCGCGGCAAGTATCTGATCGTTCGGTTCGAGTCTGGACGGGCTCTTCTGATTCACCTCCGGATGACGGGCTCGCTGCTGCACGCACCGTCCGGAGAGCTCGTCGACGATCCCCACCGCCGTGCAGTTGTCAGGCTGGACGACGGATCGGACGTCGCCTACCGGGATGTCCGCCGCTTCGGCACGTGGCTGCTCCTCGAGCCCGAAGAGGTCGAGTCCTATGTCGACAGGAAGGTGGGGCGCGAGCCGCTCGCCGCCGCGTACAGGTCCAAGCACCTCGCCGAGAAGCTCGCGACGCGCAAGGCGCCGGTCAAGGCCGCGATCCTCGATCAGCGGACGGTCGCGGGCGTCGGAAACATCTACGCGGACGAGGCGCTATGGCGCGCGCGCATCCATCCGTTGACGCCGGCGAACGAGGTCGACGCTGACGGAGTGAAGGCGCTGCATCGCGCGATCCGGAAGTCGCTGGAGCTCGGCATCGCGCGCCAGGGCTCGACGCTGCGCGACTACCGAACGCCGAGCGGCGAGAGCGGCAGCATGCAGCACGAGTTCAAGGTCTACGGCCGCGACGGCGAGCCGTGTGAGCGGTGCGGGACGCCGATCGACAAGATCCGCGTCGCCGGCCGCGGCACGTGGTACTGCCCGCGCTGCCAGCCGTACCGGGGCTAGGCCGCGAGGATCTCGTCGAGCTGGCCGTCGCGATCGAGGCGCCACAGCTCGGTGTAGCCGCCGATCACGTTGCCGTCGATCAGGATCTGCGGCACCGTCCAGCCGCCGGTCAGCTCGTGCAGGCGTGCGCGAAACGCCGAGTCGTCGTCGAGCTGGATCTCGTCGTACTCGATCCCGCGCGCGTTCAGGAGCGCCTTGGCTCGGACGCAGTAGCCGCACCAGGAGGTGGTGTACATCTGGACACGGACCATATGGCTTACAACGGAGAAGGGCTGCGTCGGATTCCCTGACGGGTGCCGTCCCTAGACTGGCGAGATGGCCCGGACGTACAAGACGGAGGCGATCGTCCTGCGCTCGATCCGCTTCTCCGAGGCCGACCGGATCCTGCACCTGTACACGAGCGAACGCGGCCGGATCGGCGCGATCGCAAAGGGCGTGCGCAAGACGAAGTCCCGCTTCGGGGCCCGGCTCGAGCCGCTGTCGCACGTCGAGCTGATGCTGCACGAGGGCGCCGGGGAGCTGCAGACCGTCACCGGCGTCGAGCTGCTCGACTCACACCGCCGCACGCGCGAGGACGGCTACAAGCTGAACGTCGGCCTGATCGGCGCGGAGGCGATGCTCCGCCTCTTCGGCGAGCCCGAGCCGAGCCCGCGGGCGTTCACCGCGCTCGCGCGCTTCCTCGAGGCCCTCGACGCGAGCGACGCAGTGAGCGGCGAGCCGCGGACCGACGCGCTCGTCCTCAGCTTCCAGCTGAAGCTCCTGTGGGTTGCCGGATACCTCCCGCATCTCACGAGCTGTGTCGAGTGCGGTGCATCCGGCGACCTCGTCGCGTTCTCCGCCCGGGCCGGCGGCGCCGTCTGCCGCTCGCACGCGCGCGAGGCGCTGTGGCTCTCGCCGGAGGGGCTGACCGGCGTCGAGCTGCTCCTGTCGACGCCGATCGCCGACGCGCACGACGCGAAACTCGGTGAGCGCGCGCTGCGCGATGCGCTCACCGTGATCACCTCGTCGTACGAGGAGCACGGAGGGTTCCGCCTGAGGACGTTGTCGGCGTGAGCGACGTCGTCGCACGCGTGCTGGAGGCGCTGAACGGCCACGACATCGAGGCGTTCGTCGAGTGCTACACCGAGGACGCGACGATCGAGAACGGCCACGACGAGGTCGGCGCGCGGGGCCACGACGAGCTGCGCGCCCGGTACGGGCCGATGTTCGAGAAGTTCCCCGACGTGCACGTGACGGCACTGCAGCGAATCGACGCCGGTGACTTCGTCGTCCAGCACGAAGAGGTGACCGGCCGTGGCGATCCGGCGCGCCATGTCGCCGTCTATCTCGTCCGCGACGGCAGGATCGCGCGAGAGCGGCTGATCGCGTGAAGCGCGACCTGGGAGACGATCTCGAGCTCGACGACGACAAGGCGCGGATCGACCGCGTCGAGGTGCATCGCTGGTTGAGTGAGGAGAGCTACTGGGCGGCCGGACGCCCGCGCGAGACGCAGGACCACCTGATCGACGGTGCGGCGCGGGTCGTCGGCCTCTACGACGGTGCGCGGCAGATCGGTTTCGCGCGCGCGTGGACGGACACGGTCTCGTTCGTCTACCTCGCCGACGTCTACGTGCTCGACGCGTACCGCGGACGCGGGCTCGGCGAGAAGCTCGTCCGCTTCATGGTCGAGGACAGCGACCACGCGCACGTGCGCTGGATCCTGCACACGACGAACATGCACCCGCTGTATCGCAAGCTCGGGTTCGGCGAGCCGGACTACAAGGTGATGGAGAGACGCTCGACCAGCCAGGAGAGCGCGAGCGGGTAGCGCCACGTGATTCCGCTGTGCTTGCCGTCGAACAGCTCGAAGTGGACGGCATCGGCGGGCGTGCCGGCGGCAACCACTTCGCGATGGAACGCCTCGGCTCCCAGGTCGAGGTAGTACTCGTCCGACCTGCCGGCGTCGATCCAGACCGCGCGCAGCGCACGCAGCGTGTCCGTGCTCTGCCGTGCCATGCGCACCGGGTCGAGCGCCAGCCAGCGC
>DASZBP010000245.1:0-4097 GCA_035943915.1 Gaiellaceae bacterium
CGAGGTGCGCGCCGACGAACGGGATCGAGAGCAGGACGGCGTTGCCGATCGCGAGGCCCATGCCCGAGAGCAGGTCGTCGGCGAGCGAGTAGCCGAGGTAGCCCTCGAGCAGCGCGGTGAACAGCATCGTCACGCCGATCCAGTACGTGAGCTCGCGCGGCTTGCGGTACGCGCCCGTGAAGAACACGCGGAAGAGGTGCAGCACGATCGCCGCGAGGAAGATGTTCGCCGCCCAGTGATGCGTCTGCCTGATCAGCAGGCCGGCCTTCACCGTCGTCGAGATGTTGAGAACGGAGCGGTACGCCTCCGTCATCTCCTGCCCCTGCAGTGCCTGGTACGGGCCGTGGTACGTCACGACGGCTGTGCTGTCCTGGTAGAAGAACGCGAGGTACGTGCCGGTCGCGACCAGCACGATGAACGCGTACAACGCGACCTCGCCGAGCAGGAACGACCAGTGGTCGGGGAAGAGGTACCGCATCGTCTTGCGGATCAGCGGCGCGGTGCCGGAGCGCTGGTCGAGCTTGCGGACGATCGTGCGGATCACGGCTTCCTCCGCCGGACACCCCACCACGATGGGCCGACCGGCTCGTTGAAGCTGCCCGCCGCGCGGAGGAAGCCGTTCGCGTCGATCGTCAGCGGCAGCATGGGAAGCTTGCGGCCTGCCGGGCCGAATGTCACCTTGCCGCCGTTCGCCGGGTCGAACGTCGAGTAGTGGCAGGGGCAGACGAGCCCGGGCCGCGGCTCGTCCGGCTGGTACAGCGGCGCGCGGTACAGCGAGATCGCGCAGCCGGCGTGGGTGCAGATCTTCGAGTACGCGACGATCCCGTTCGCCGCGAACCCCTTGTTGCTCTTGATCTCGCCCGGCTTCAGTCGCACGACGACGAGCGGCGAGCCGAGCTCCTCCTTGTCGGCGCCCTCCGGGAACGCGGTGTAGAAGTCCGCCTGCTCGATGTCGGACGCGCGCCACGGCTTCCCGCCCTCGTCGACGAGGCGTCGTCCCTTCTTCCAGGGCGTGCCGTAGAACGCTCCGGTGTCGAGCACCGGCCCGAGTGATGCGGCGGGCGTGATGATCGCGACACCGAGCGCGCCGCCGGCGGCGCCAAGGCTCAGCTTGAACAGGCGCCGGCGCGTGAGGCGGTCGCCGCTCTCATCGACGACTTGCGTGATGGTCGCCTGCTCCTCGGGATGCTCGTTGACCGGGTAGTCCTCCTCGAGCTCCTCGGTGACGACGAGCTTCTTCGCCGTGACGAGCAGCGCGGCCGCGATGAAGAGCAGCGCGAGGCCGAGCGCGAGGCCGAGCAGCTGCGTCTGGTTCGGCAGGCGGTCGAGCGCGTAGACGACGACGAACGCGATCGCGCTCAGCGTGCCGAGCCCGAGCAGCACGATCGCGAGCAGCTCTGCGCGTGGCTCCTGCTCCGGCGGCTCCGGCACGGGTCTCGGGCGGCCCCGCCCGAGCAGCAGCATCAGCAATGAGACGAGCCAGCTCTTCACGACGACTTGAGCCTTTTTCCCAATGACATGCAGAACGCGACCAGCAGCACGGCGCCGATGAACCAGGTCACGAGGCCCTCGGGGATCGGGCCGAGGTGGCCGATCGCCCAGCCGCCGCGGTCGTCCGGGTGCTTTGCGTAGTCGACGTAGCGGATGATCGAGTCGAGCTGCTTGTCGGTGATCGCCTTCTTCGTGAACGTCGGCATCACCCACGGCCCGATGCGCACCGCTTCGGCGATCTGCACATCGCTCGCGTCCTCGAGCGGTGGCGGTACCGCGCCGTTCGCGTAGCCGCCTTCGCCGACGATCTGGTGGCAGCCGGCGCAGTGGTCGGAGAACAGGTGCATGCCTTCCGAGAGGGTCCCGCGCTCCGGGTGCGGCGAGGGGATCGCCGGCCCGCCACCGAGTGACGCGACATACGACGTGAGCTCGGAGATCTCACCAGGGGAGAGAACCTTGCGGCTGCGGCGCGGCTCCAGGCCGACCTTCCGCAGGGGCATGTAGCCGGTGCTCAGATAGAAGTCCGCGGCCATCGCGCCGACGCCGCGCAGGCTCGGTGCCGCTGCGTCCTGTTGGCGCATCTCGCGGCCGGGACCTGCACCGATGCGCGTCGGCCCGACCGAATGGCAGGCAGCGCAGAACTGGCCGAACAGATTCTTGCCCGTCTGCGCGCCCGCGCTTCCGGCGAACGCCAGCGCGAGCACGATGACCGCGACTGTCCTCATGACTGCCTGCACACCGCGTTGAAGACGTTGCCGAAGAGGTCGAGCAGCACGACGATCGTGAACAATGCGTTCGCAACGAGCGCGGCGATCGCGAAGAAGCGAACGCGCGAGAGCGGCGGGTCGTCGTCGTAGCTCGTGCCCTGCGTGCGGGAGATGATCAGCGCCGACGCGGCACCCGCGAGCAGCATCGCGCAGACAGCTGTTGCCTCGATCGCGATCTCCCACGCGTCGTTCGCGATGTTCCAGCGCGGGCCGTTCACGTTGCACTCGGCCACGGTCAGGCCGAGACCGGCGAGGTGGCCAAACGCGAGCGCGACAGCGCCGCCGAGAAGCGCGAACCACTGCAGCGACGAAAGGCGCTTGATCGTCATACGTGCCCCGAAAGCAGGACCGCGACGATGAGCAGCGTCATGAAGTTGACGAAGTGCCAGTACCACGCGATCGCCTGTGCCGCGCGCACGCGATAACGCGTGAGCCCGCCGGCGAGCTTCCCGAGCAGCCAGACGTTGAAGAGCACGCCGATGAACACATGCGCGTGGTCGGCGCCGAGGAGCGTGTAGTAGATCGATGTGTACTGGTCGTGCGTGATGTCGACCTGGTGCAGCTGGTCCTTGAAGTCGTTGAACTCGTACGCGACGTACCCGCACTGCACGACAAGCGCGACGACCAGCGCAAGCCGCGCTTTGAGCAGGTCGCCGGCAGCTGCTGACCACGAAGCGACGGCCATCGGCGCGCTGGTCAGCAACAGGCACGCCGTGAGGATCAGCGTCGTCGCGATCGGCGCCGCATGGTCGCCGTGCGGCGGCCAGACCGGCGCCTTGAAGCGGAGATAGAAGTAGGTGGCGATGAAGCTGCCGAGCAGCATCGTCTCGCTCGCGATCAGCATCAGCATTCCCCACCAGCCGGCGGGGAAGCTCATGCGCCGCGGGATGGACATCGCGCTCACAGTTCCTCGGGCTCCTTCGAGTGCCAGCCGGCGAGCATCAGCAGCGCGAGGATTCCCATGATCCCGGCGATCTCGAACTTCTCGAGCACGAGCATCGAGAAGACGCCCGCGAGCGCCAGTGCGAGCAGCGGAGGCCAGGGCGACTCGTGCGGCATCTCGACGACCTCCGCGATCACGCCGTCGACGCCCTGGCTCTCGACCTGCTGGTGGCCCTTGTCGAGCATCGCGTACGCCGGCGCCGGCTCCCAGTTGGGATACGCGCTGCGCACGGTCGGGATGACCGCGAAGTTGTACGACGGCGGCGGCGACGATGTCGTCCACTCGAGCGTCGGGCCCTGCCACGGGTCGGGGCCGGCCGGCGCACCGTGGCGGTAGCTCCACCACAGGTTGCCGAGCAGGACGAGGATGCCGACGGTCGTGATGTAGCTGCCGATCGTCTCGACCAGGTTGTACGGCGCCCACCCGAGACCCGACGGGTACGTGTACTCGCGTCGCGTCATGCCGAGCAGGCCGAGGATGTGCATCGGGAAGAACAGGAGGTTCGTGCCGACGAAGATGATCCAGAAGCTGATCTGCCCCGGCCGCTCGAGCGGCATCCTGCCGGTGACCTTCGGGAACCAGTAGTAGAGGCCGCCGAAGATCGGGAAGACCGCGGCGCCGAAGATGATGTAGTGGAAGTGCGCGATGACGAAGTACGTGTCCGTGACCTGCTGGTCGAACGGGATCGCGACGAACATGATCCCGGTGAGGCCGCCGGTGACGAACATGAAGATGAACCCGGCGATGAACAGCAGCGGTGTGTTGAAGCGCGCGGTGCCCGTGATGAACGACATGCACCACGAGAAGACCTGGATCGTCGATGGGATCACGACCATCGCCGTCGCAGCTGCGAAGAACACGGCGGCCACCGTCGGCAGCCCAGTCGCGTACATGTG
>DASZBP010000246.1:0-8186 GCA_035943915.1 Gaiellaceae bacterium
AACGTCCCCGCCTTCATCGAGGGCGTGAAGAACCACGAGCGTCTGCTGATGGGCTTCGGGCACCGCGTCTACAAGAACTACGACCCGCGCGCGAAGCTGATCAAGACGATCGCCGACCAGGTGTTCGAGCAGACCGGCACGAACCCGAAGCTCGACATCGCGCTCGAGCTGGAGCGGATCGCGCTCGAGGACGAGTACTTCGTCTCGCGCAAGCTCTACCCGAACGTCGACTTCTACTCGGGGCTCATCTACCAGGCGATGGGTTACCCGACCGACTACTTCACCGTGCTATTCGCGCTCGGACGACTGCCGGGCTGGATCGCGCAGTGGGAGGAGATGCTCCAGGACAAGGAGCAGAAGATCGCGCGGCCGCGCCAGCTCTACGTCGGCGCAGACGAGCGCGACTTCGTCCCGATGGACAAGCGCTAGGCGTGTTCATCCACCGAGCGCCCCGGTACCCTGTGCCGGTGCGCCGGTACCACGTCACGACGTTCGGCTGCCAGATGAACGCCCACGACAGTGAGCGGATCAAAGGCATGCTCGAAGAGCTGGGACTGGGGGAGTCCGCAACCCCCGAAGACGCGGACGTCGTCGTTTTCAACACCTGCACGATCCGCGAGAAACCTGACACGAAGCTCGCCGCGTACCTCGGCGCCGCAGCCGCACGGAAGCGCGAGGATCCCGACGTCGTCATCGCCGTCGGCGGGTGCTACGCCGAAGCACAGCGCGAGCGCATCTTCGAGCTCTACCCGTCCGTTGACGTCGCGTTCGGACCGGGCTCGATCGCTCACCTCTCCGACTGGCTCGGCGCCGGCGGCGTCGGCGTCGCGCGCGGGCGCTTCGGCCTGGACGACCGCGCCTTCGCTGCAGAGCTGCCGGTGCATCAGGAGCGCGGCTTCCAGGCATGGGTGCAGGTGTCGATGGGCTGCAACTCCGTCTGCTCGTACTGCATCGTCCCGTCCGTGCGCGGCCGCGAGCAGAGCCGCCGGCCGGGCGAGATCCTCGCCGAGGTGACGCGCCTTGCGAACGAGGGCGTGAAAGAGATCACGCTGCTCGGCCAGAACGTCAACTCGTGGGGCCGCGACCTGCTGCCCGACATCGACACCGAGTTCGGCGAGCTGCTGCGCGCATGCGACGCCGTCGACGGCATCGAGCGCATCCGCTTCACGAGCCCGCATCCGAAGGACTTCCGCGAGCCCGTCATCGCCGCGATGGCCGAGTGCGCCGCAGTGTGCGAGCAGGTGCATCTGCCGTTGCAGTCGGGGTCGTCGCGCGTCCTCAAGGCGATGCGCCGGACGTACACCCGCGAGAAGTACCTCGCACTCGCGCAGCGCATACGCGACGCGATCCCCGACGTCGCGATCGGCACCGACATCATCGTCGGCTTCCCGGGCGAGACGGAGGACGACTTCCTGCAGACGCTCGAGGTGGTGGAGTCCGTCGGCTACGACACTGCGTTCACGTTCGTCTACTCACCGCGCGCCGGCACCGAGGCGGCCGCGATGGAGGATCAGGTGCCCCACGAGGTCAAGATCGAGCGCATGGAGCGGCTCGTCGAGGTCGTCCAGCGCAGCGCCCGCGAGCGGAACGCATCACGCATCGGCCGCGTCGAGGAAGTGCTCGTCGAGGGGACTTCGCGCACCGACGGGTCTCTGCTCCGTGGCCGGACGCGTCGCAACACGACGGTCAACTTCAGCGGGGATGCCGCTCCGGGCCGGCTCGTCGACGTGCTGATCGACAGCTCGACGTCCACGACTCTCCGCGGAACGCAAACCGTTCCATCACAGGCGCTCGTCACACTAGGCGCATGCGCGTCCTGATCACCGGCTCGTCCGGGCAAATCGGCACGAATCTCGGCCTCCGCCTGCTTGCTGACGGTCACGAGGTGTTCGGCGTCGACAAGCGTCAGAACTCGTGGACGGACGCGTTCCCGACGCTCCTGCAGGACCTCGCGGGCCACTATCCCGCGTTCGCCGGCGGCATTGGCGGCGTCGAGTATCCCGCGGTCGACGTGGTCTGCCATCTCGCCGCACACGCCAAGGTGCACCAGCTCGTGCGCGAGCCGCACCGCGCACTCGAGAACGCGATCATGACGTTCAACGTGCTCGAGTACTGCCGGCAACTCGGGCTGCCGCTCGTGTTCAGCTCGACCCGGGAGGTCTACGGCGACGTGCACCGCTTCGAGGAGTACGCCGAGGAAGCCGCCGACTTCGCGTTCACGGAGTCGCCGTACTCCGCGTCGAAGATCACGAGCGAGGCATTCATCTACTCGTACGCGCGCTGCTACGGGCTCGACTATCTCGTCTTCCGCTTCTCGAACGTCTACGGCCGGTACGACAACGACCTCTGGCGGATGGAGCGCGTGCTGCCGCTGTTCATGCACCAGCTCTCACGCAGCGAGCCGATCACCATCTACGGGGGAGACGAGAAGGTCCTCGACTTCACCTACGTCGACGACTGCGTCGACGGCATCGCGCGCGGCGTGTCGGCGCTCGCCGAAGACCGGCTCGCGAACCAGACGATCAACCTCGCGTTCGGCCAGGGCAACACGCTCGTACGTGCGGCCGAGCTGATCTCCACCGAGCTCGCTGTCGATCCGCAGGTCACGATCGCGCCGTCGCTGCTCGGTGAGGTTACGCACTACGTCGCCGATATCCGCAAGGCACGCGACCTGCTCGGCTGGGAGCCGCGCACGCCACTTGACGAGGGCATCCCGAAGGCGGTCGCCTGGTTCAAGGAGTGGCGCGCGGCACATCCGGAGGAAGACCGTCCGTTCGAGCGGCCGACGACTGCCGACGAGCTCGCGCATGGCTTCAAGCAGCCCGCACCGGCCCTCTAGCGTCGTCGCGATATTCGGCCCGACCGCGTCGGGAAAGACGGCGCTGGCAGGTGTACTGCGCGAGCGTCTCGATGCGACCGTCATCTCCGCCGACTCCGCAGCTCTGTACCGCGGGCTGCCCGTGATCACCGCCGCGCCGGACTACCCAACCAAGCTCGTGGGGGTCGTCTCGCTCGACCGCGACGTATCTGTCGGCTGGTACGAGCGGGAGGCACACGCCGCGATCGACGAGGCAGCCGTGCCGATCGTCGTCGGCGGCACCGGCTTGTACTTCCGCGCAGCGCTCGCCGCGCTCGGGTTGCCGCCTGCAGTGCCGGAGCGGCGCGAGCACTGGCGCGACGAAGTCGTGCGTCTCGGGGCTGAGGCGGCGCATGCGCTGCTTGCCGAGCGTGACCCTGCCGCCGCGGCGCGCGTGCACGCCAACGACACGAAGCGCCTCATCCGTGCACTCGAGCTCGCGGAGGCGGGCCACTCCCTCGCGCCCGAGACAGACCGTCTCTGGACGAAGGACACGCGCCATCCGACCACGATCGTCGCGCTCGACCTACCGCTCGACGAGCTGGACCGGCGGATCGAGGCGCGTACGCGCGCCATGGTCGATGCAGGTGCCGTCGCGGAGGCGCAAGCCGCGTGGGAGCAGCCCCTGTCGGACACCGCGCGCAAGATCCTCGGTCTCGAGGAGTTCGCGACGCTTCCGGTCGACGAGGCGATCGAGGCGGTCGCGCAGGCCACCCGGCGGCTTGCGCGCTACCAGCGCAAGTGGCTCCGGCGGCTGCCGAACGTGGTTACTCTCGATGCCACACGTGATTCGGGGGAGCTTGCGGATGCGGTCATCGCGCTGGGATGCACAGGGCAACGTCTATCTGGTCGTTGACGACGAAGGGCTGACGCCTGAGCGTGTTCGCCTGAATGTCGGCGACGCGGACGGGATGCTCGAGGTGTGCGCGCACGGAGACGACTGGGTGGAGATCGCGATCTGGAACCCGGACGGCTCGCGCGCCGAGATGTCGGGGAACGGCACGCGCATTGCGGCGCGCTGGCTCGCCGAGCGCACAGCCGCGAGGGAGGTCACGGTGCGCGTCGGCCCGCGTGAGGTGCGCGCGCGGATGCTCGACGACGGTCTCGTCGAGCAGGACATGGGGAGGGTGCACGTCCGCGCCGCCGAGGACGTCGCGGGCATCACAGTGGTCGCAGTGGATGTCGGCAACCCGCACGCGGTCGTGCAGGGCGATCCTGCCGAGCTGCCGACACTCGGTCCGAAGCTGGAGGTGCACCCGCGGTTCCCGCGGCGCACGAACGTGCAGGTTGCCCGCGTGATCGAGCCGGGTGTGATCGAGGCGCGCGTCTGGGAGCGCGGCGCCGGGGAGACCGCCTCCTCGGGATCGAGCGCAGTCGCGATCGCAGCTGCGCTAGGCGTGTCGCCGGCCACGATCCGCTTCCCCGGCGGGGATTTGCACGTGCGCCTCGAGGAAGGCCGCGCCTTCCTCACCGGGCCTGCGAGTCAGATCGAGTAGTCGCGCAGTGCGTCGTTGAGCGACGTGCGGAGATCCGTCGACTCGCGCCGCTCGCCGATGATCAGTGCGCATGAGAGGTGGAACGTGCCGGCGGGGAACTCCTTCGGACGCGTGCCCGGGACGACGACGGAGCGCGGCGGAACGTAGCCGCGGTGCTCGACGGGCTTGTCGCCCGTCACGTCGATGATCGGCACCGAGGCAGTGAGCGTCACGTTCGGCGCGATGACCGCCTCGCGGCCGACGCGCACACCCTCGACGATGATCGCCCGAGAGCCGATGAACGCGCCGTCCTCGATGATCACCGGCTGCGCACCGGGGGGCTCGAGCACTCCGCCGATCCCGACCCCGCCGGCGAGGTGAACGTTCGCACCGATCTGCGCGCCCGATCCCACGGTTGCCCACGTGTCGACCATCGTTCCGGGGCCGACCCAGGCGCCGATGTTCACGTAGCTCGGCATCAGCACCACGCCGCGCGAGAGGAACGCCCCGTAACGCGCGGTTGCGGGCGGCACGACGCGCACACCCAGCGCGTCGTAGTTGCTCTTCAGCGGGATCTTGTCGTGGTACTCGAACGGGCCGGCCTCGATCGGCTCCATCTGCCGTTCGCGGAAGTAGTCGTTGATCGCCTGCTGGACGTCGGCGTTGACCTTCCACCCGTCGCCGTCGGGCTCGGCGACACGCACCTCGCCCCGGTCGAGTGCAGCGACGACGTCGTCGGCGTGGCTCACAACGCCTCCCGGATGATCGCAGCTGCGCGCTCACACTGCTCCTGCGTCGGGACGAGCGCCGCGCGGACGTAACCCTCGCCGGCAACGCCGAAGAACGCGCCGGGCGCAACGAGGATGCCGTGCTCGAGCAGCCGCTGCGCGAACGGGATCGACGGGCCGCCGCAGTCGAGCCAGAGATAGAAGGTCGCATCCGAGCCGGCGAGACGCAGCCCCGCATCCTCGAAGGCAGGCAGGACGGTCTCGCGCTTCCGCCGATAGAGATCGCGCACTGCATCGACATGCGCCTCGTCGGACCAGGCGGCGATCGATGCGCGCTGCACGAACTCCTGAGGCGCCGTCCCGACGGTAGGACGGAAGCTGCGCAGCGCATCCGCAATCGCGGTGGGGGCGCACACGAACCCGGAGCGGTAGCCCGTCATCGACGAGCGCTTCGACAGCGTGTTGAAGACGACGACGTTCGCGCGGTCCTCGACCTGCAGCGCGGACTTCGGCGGCTCGTCGAACCAGAGCTCGGAGTACGCCTCGTCGGAGCAAAGGAAGAACCCGTGCTCGCGCGCGCGGCCGGCGAGCTCCTCGTAGAACGAGAGCGGCGCCACCGCACCGGTGGGGTTGTTCGGATAGCAGACCCAGAACATCGCGATCTCGTCCCACGCGGTGAACGCGTCGAGGTCCGGCAGCCATCCGTTCGTCTCGCTGAGCGGTACGCGCGCGACCGATCCGCCGGCGAACAGCGCGCCGCGCTCGTAGACCGGGTACGCGGGCTCAGGGATCGCGACGACGCGCTTGTCGCCGAGCCCGACCTGCGCGAACGAGAAGATCGCCTCCTTCGAACCGAGCGTCGGGACGATCTCCGAAGACTCCGCCGTCACGCCAAAACGGTGCTCGATCCAGCCTGCGATCGCCGTGCGAAGCTCAGGCAATCCCGTCGCGCGCGGGTACGACGACACCGGCTCGACGGACGCGATCATCGCCTCGCGGATGAACGCGGGCGTCACCTCGCGCGGGTCGCCCATGCCGAAGTCGATCAGGTCGATCCCGCGGGAAGTTGCGTCGGCCTTCCAGTCGTCGAGGCGCGCGAAGGGGTACTGAGCGAGATCTGCGAGGACGGGGTTCATGTCTGGACGGTACCGGCGAGGAACGACTGCAACGCCTCGTACGTCCGCTCGAGCGCCGCGATCTCGACGCGCTCGTCCACCGCGTGCGCATAGCGGGTCGCGCCTGGGCCCAGGTTCACCGCATCGAGCCCGCGCGCGGCGAAGTCGGCGACGTTCGTCCACGCCTGCTTCGGAGCGAACTCGAAGCCGCCGGCGCGCGCGAGCTCGCCGACGATGCCGTCGCGCGGCGCCACGTGCGCAGCCGCCGAGTTGGAGAAGAACTCGACGTTCTCGCCGACGAGCTCGCGCACCCGCGCCTCGGCCTCCTCGGGTGTGCGGTCAGGCGCGTAGCGGAAGTTCAGGATCGCCTCGGCACGCGCTGGGATGACGTTGTTCGCGATGCCGGCGTGCAGCTGCACGACCGAGATCACCTCGCGGAAGACGAGTCCTTCGATCTCCACGTCGCGCGGCGCGAGATCGAGTATCGGCTCGAGCCCGTGCAGCGCCTTCGCGATTGCGTTCTCTCCGGTCCACGGCCGCGCCGAGTGCGCGGACTTCCCCTCATAGACGACGCGCGCGGAGAGATTGCCGAGACAGCCGAGGTGGAGCTGGTTGTCGGTCGGCTCGAGGCAGATCACCAGCTCTGCCTCGTCGATCATCGGCGCCTGCGCGAACAGCGATGGCAGCGGGTTGTGCTCCGGCCCCAGCTCCTCGCGCGGGAAGAAGAGCAACCCGAGGTCGTACGCCGGCTCCTGCTCGGCGGCCCACCGGCCGAGCTCGACCATGACGGCGACGCCGCCCTTCATGTCGCTGGCGCCGAGGCCGACGATCCACCCGTCCTCGATCCGGCCGGGCCGGTTCCCCTGCTCCGGGACGGTGTCGAGATGGCCCGCGAGCAGCACCAGCGGCTTGCCGCTGCGCTTGGCGTAGAGAAGCGTCTCGCCGTCGTCGAACACCGTCTCAAGCGGGACGTTGGCCTTGATGTAGGCGTACGCCTCAGCCTCGTTTCCGGAGACGGATGCGATGTTCACGAGGTCCAGGGTGCGGTCGGCCAGTGCCATAATCGTTGTCGATGATTCCACGTTCCCTGGAGCCGGAGCGCGGCTTCGTCCTCGCAGTCCTGGCTCAGGGGGTGGATCCCGACGAGGAGCTGGCCGAGGTGCAGGAGCTGGCGCGCACGGCCGGCGTCGAGCCGGTCGGCTACGTCGTGCAGCATCGCAACCGTCCGGCGCCGCGCACCTATGTCGGCAAAGGGAAGATCGACGAGCTCAAGCAGCAGTTCAAGGAGTCGGGCGCGGAGAGCCTGCTCGTCGACGATGAGCTCGAGCCGGCGCAGCAGCGGTTCCTGGAGAACGAGCTGAATGCCCGCGTCGTCGACCGCACGCAGCTGATCCTCGACATCTTCGCGCAGCATGCGGTGAGCGCCGAGGGCAAGCTGCAGGTCGAGCTTGCGCAGCTCGAATACAACCTTCCGCGCATGCGCGGGATGTGGCAGCACCTCGAGCGTCTCGGCGGCGGCACTGGTGCGATGGGCGCCGGCGTCGGCACACGCGGCCCCGGCGAGTCGCAGCTCGAGAGCGACCGCCGGATGGCGCGTCACCGCATCTCGATTCTCCGCCGCCGCTTGAAGGGCCTCGAGGGCCAGCGCGCGACGCGGCGCAAGGAGCGCCAGCGGACCGCGACGCCCACCGTCGCGCTTGCCGGCTACACGAACGTCGGCAAGTCGACCCTGCTGAACGCGATCACGGGGTCGGACGTGTCGGCGGCGAACCGCCTGTTCGAGACGCTCGACCCGACGACGCGCGGCTTCGAGCACGACGGCCGCCGGTACCTGATCACCGACACGGTGGGCTTCATCCGCCGTCTGCCGCACGATCTCGTGGAGGGCTTCGCGGCGACGCTCGAGGAGACGCTAGTCGCGGACATGGTGCTGCACGTCGTCGATGCGGCGGCCTCGGATGACGAGCAGGACCGGCAGGTGGAGGCGGTCGAGGAGGTTCTGCACGAGATC
>DASZBP010000247.1:0-5538 GCA_035943915.1 Gaiellaceae bacterium
CGCAGATAAGGACCGTCGGCCTCATCCGGTCAGCCGGAAGATCAGCACGTCGCGGCGTGGTTGCAAGCCGAGCGACGTCGACACGACCGAGCCGCGTGCGTTGTCGTACAGCTCGGTTCCGCCGCTGATCGCCAGCTCGTAGAGCAGGCGGGAGCTCAGCTGACCCTCGACGACGATCGAGCCCCGGGGCAACGTGAAGACCATGTGGCAGAGCCGCGCCTTGACGTCGAGGAATGTGCAGACGGCGGCTTCGTGGCCGATCCGGTGCCCGGCGCTGCTGTAGAGGTTGCCGCCGATCACCTCGCGCGAGCCGATGCCGGTGCCGAGGTGAAGGTACGACGTGAGCCGGTCGGTGACTCGGATCGTCGCGGGGCCGGTCGACGCCTGGCTGCGCGTCGCGGCCGACGCGTAGCCCAGGGCGAGGGCGCCGGCGAGCAATAAGGGCATGAAGCGGTTCGTTTGTTCCCCCTTCGATCGTGCGCTTCTGCCCTCGTCGAGGGGTGGCAGACGGGACTCGAACCCGCGACCACCGGGACCACAACCCGGGGCTCTACCAACTGAGCTACTGCCACCGTGCGAGGGCCATCGTATCGGCGCGCGCGCCTGCCGTTCGTCCCGGCACCAAGCTAGGCTGCCTAGGCCCGGCCCCGTAGCTCAGAGGACAGAGCGGGAGCCTTCGAAGCTCCGTGCGCAGGTTCGATTCCTGCCGGGGCCGCTCGATCCGAACGGCCCGATATGACGTAATCCGGTGATGCACCGGACCGGGTGGCAGGCTCTCTCGAGGATCGGCACGTCCGCCGTCGCGTTCTGCGCGGTGACGCTGCTCGTGTTCATGGCGTTCTACGCGGCGCCGACGCAGCAGCCGTTCTCCCGCCGTGCGACGCAGCACGTCGTGCTCGACCGGTCGTTCCGCGGCTACCTCCACTACCTGTGGCGGTTCGTGTCGCACGGCGATCTCGGCCGGTCGCTCAGCAACCGGGAGGCGGTCACGACGCGCCTGTTCCGCGCCCTCCCGGTGACGCTTTCGGTGCTCGCCGGCGGGCTCGTGATTTCACTGTTCTTCGCGCTGGTGCCTCTTCTCCGTCCACGTGCGCGGCTCGATCGCGCGTTCGCGCTCTTCGCTCTCGCAGGGGTGTCGGTGCATCCGGTGTGGGTGTCGCTCGTTTCGTCGTGGCTGTTCGGTGCGCACTGGCATCTGGTCGCAGACCAGGGGTACTGCGGAATCACCTCGGCGGCGACGGGCTGCAGCGGCGTGTCGCACTGGGCGTCGCACATGGTGCTGCCGTGGGCGGTGTACGGGCTCGCCACCGGTGCGTACTTCGCGCTGGCAGTTCGCGTGCTCGTGCGGCATGAGCTCGACCAGGACTACGTGCGCTGGGCGCGGGCGAAAGGTCTTGGCGACGCGCGCATCATGCGCGCACACGTGTTGCGCAACATCACGCCTCAGCTGCTCGGGCTGTTCGTGACGAACGTCGGCTTCGGTCTCGGCTCCCTGCTGTTCATCGAGCAGGTCTTCGGCCTGCCGGGCCTCGGCAACCTCTTTCTCGTCGCGCTCCGGCAGCACGACGTGCCGGTGACGGCGGGCATCGTCATGCTCGCGACGACGTCTGTGCTTGTGCTGACGCTGCTCGTCGACCTGATCGCGCTTGCGCTCGAGCCGCGCGCACGTCTACGCCGGCGCGATCGGCTTGCCGATCACGAGCACGTCGAGCAGCTCCGGGGAGAGCTCGGAATAGCTCGCGTCCGGTAGCACGCCGACACCGTCGAGCGTCTTCGAGAAGAAGCAGCGCGCGGACGCCGCGAGTACGACGTCCATGATCTCGGCGTCGGTCAGCCCGAGATCGCGCAACGGCTGGGTGTCGACGGCCGTTGCATCGTCGACGACCTGCTCGGCGACGCTCATCACCGCGAGGTCGATCTCCGACAGTCCTGCGTTCTCGCGGTCCCGTGCGATCTGCTCGACGGGCTCGTCGAACTTGTCGATCAGCACCGATCCGTGGGCGAGCGAGCAGTAGCTCGACTTGAGCCGCTGGGCGGCCGCGAACGTCGCCAGCTCGTAACGGCGCAGGTCCATGTGGCTCTTGACCGCCGCGTTGAGCTGCTGCCAGGCGGCGAACACATCCGCATGCTCGCCGAATGCGCGCTCGAAGTTGGTCGTCACGCGCGCGCCGCCGCGAGTGCGAACTTCGTCATCGACCGTCCGAGCTTTGACGCTTCGTCGACTGCCTCCTCGAGCGCGCCGGCGAACCATTCGATGTCGTCTTCGCCGATCACGAGCGGCGGGAGCCCCTTGACGATATTCACGTTATGGCCGGCCACCTGGCTGAGAATACGGTGGTCGCGGAAGAGCGGCACGACGATCAGCTGCGAGAAGATCCCGGGCTGCACGCGCTCGAGCATCTTCCACGCCGGCGACCGGCCGGGGTCGCCGAACTCGATCGCCCACATCAGGCCGAGACCGCGCACGTCCTTGACAACTGCGCGGTCGAGCAGCGTGCGCGTGCGCTGGAGGAGCCTCTCGCCGAGCCGCGCGGACTCGGCGACCAGATTGCGGTCGTCGAGCTCACGCAGCGTCGCGAGGCCCGCGGCACACGCAAGGTCGTTCGGCGCGAACGTCGAGCCGTGGCTGAACGCGTGCTCGAGCGAGTCGAACACTGCGTCGTACACCGCGTCGCTCAGCAACAACGCGCCTGTCGGCACGTAGCCGCCGGAGAGGGATTTCGCGACCGGCATCAGGTCGGGCTCGAGGCTCCAGTGCTCGCCGGCGAACAGCTTCCCGGTGCGGCCGAAGCCGGTCTGTACCTCGTCGACGCAGAAGAGCGTGCCGTACCGGCGGCAGAGCTCCTGCGCGCCGGGGAGATACGCGTCGGTGGGGATGAAGACGCCGTGGCCGATGACCGGTTCGACGACGAACACGGCGACGTCCTCTCGGCGAAGCTCTGCTTCGAGCGCGTCGAGGTCGTCGTACGGGATCGTCGTGACGTTCGGCAGGTACGGGCCGAAGCGCTGCGTGAACGCGGCGTCGCCGTTCACCGACAGCGAGCCGAGCGTCAGCCCGTGGAAGCCGTGTGCAACGCACACGATGCGGCTGCGCTTCGTCGCCGCGCGGCCGAGCTTCAGCGCTGCCTCCACCGACTCGGTGCCGCTGTTGGTGAAGAGCGCCTTGCCGATCGACGCGGGCGCGCGGCTCACCAGCTCGCGGGCGAGCAACGGCGTGAGCGGGGAGACCCCCATCTGCGGCGCGCTCGGCGTCTGCAGAGCGAGCGCCTCCTGCAGGAAGGCGGCGACGCGCGGGTTGTTGCGGCCGACGTTGAACATGCCGAAGCCGCCGAGCCAGTCGAGGTAGCGCTCGCCGGCGGAGTCGAAGAGGTATGCGCCTTCGCCGCGTGCCCACTGCCGGTCGAAGCCGATCGCGCGGAGCACGCGCACCATCTGCGGGTTGACGTACTCGGCGAACTCGTCGAGTGACGTTCCGGCGTGTGATTCCAGGAGCTGGGCGAGCTCTCCCTGCACGACTACAAGGCTACGCTCTGTCTGCGCGGGCGTGGCGGAATTGGTAAACGCGCCAGGTTTAGGTCCTGGTGGGCTTCGGCCCTTGGGGGTTCAAGTCCCTCCGCCCGCATCGAGAACCGTGTCTGACACCGTCCGGTGTCGGACACGGCTCAGGGCAGCCGGCTGACGATCTCGCCGAGCGGCAGGCGGTCCTTCTCGGGCGGCTCGGACACCGCCGGGCCGAGATGGATCAACGCGACGACGCGTTCCTCGTCGCCGAGGCCGAGCAGGGCACGTGCCTCCGGAAGCTCGAGGCACTTCGGTGTCCGCCAGTACGACGCGAGCCCGCGGGACGTTGCGCCCAGCAACACCGCGTAGACCGCACACGCGGCCGCATGGAGATCCTCCTCGTCCTGTTCCGCGTCGCCGCTCAACACTGCAGTGGCCAGCACGAGGGTCGGCGCGCGGCGGAGCTTCACGACCTCTTTCTCTGGGACGACCGCATCCAGCGCGGTTCGCGTCGCAGGCCCCAGCATCCGAAAGCGCCAGGGCTGCGTCATGTGGTGGTTCGGCGCGTAGCGGGCGAGGTCGAGCAGGTCGCGAAGCACGTCCTCGGGCACAGGCTCCGAGCCGTACTGCTTGTGGGTCCTGCGGGCCTGAATCGCGGTCTCTACGTCCACGCCCAGCACGGTAGCCGTCTGCTCTAATGGCCGTTCAGTGCAGCCTTTGCCCGCAATTGAAGAGCTCGGCGACGATCGCGTCCGCCTGACGGTCGACGTCCCGGCGCACGACATCCATCACGCGGTTGAGCACGCAGCGAACGACCTCGCGCAGTCCGCGCGCATCCCCGGCTTCCGCCAGGGCAAGGTGCCGCGCCCGGTGCTGCTGCAGCGGATCGGCAAGGAGCGCCTCTACACCGAGGCGGTCGACAGCCACATCGGCGGCTGGTTCTGGAACGCCGCCGCCCGCGCGCGGCTCAACCCCGTTGCCATGCCGGACTACGAGTACGAACTGCCGCAGGACGACCAGGCGGACTGGCGCTTCAGCGCGACCGTCGAGGTGCAGCCGAAGCCCGAGCCAGCCGACTGGTCGACGCTCGAGGTGCCGAAGGGCGAGGCCGAGGTTCCCGAGGAGGCCGTGCAGGCCGAGCTCACCGCATTGCAGTCGACCGTCGCCGAGCTGAGCGAGGTCGAGGGGCGGCCGGCGCAGGACGGTGACGTCGCGGTTGTCGACCTGCTCGCGCAGGACGGCTCGGCGCAGCGCGACTACGTCGTCGAGCTCGGCTCGGGCCGGCTCGTCGAGGAGATCGAGAACGGCCTGCGCGGTCTGAGCGCGGGCGAGGAGCGCGAGATCGCATACGAGCTCGCCGACGGCAGCCGCCGCAGCGCGACCGTCGTGCTGAAGCAGCTCCACGAGAAGGTCCTGCCGCCGCTCGACGACGCCGTCGTCAAGCAGGCGAGCGAGTTCGACACCGTCGAGGCATTGCGCAACGACATCGAGTCACGGCTGCGGCAGCAGATCGAGGACGAGATCGAAGGCATGTTCCGTGCAGCTGCCGCCGATGCGCTCGTGAAGGCGACCGACTACACGCCGCGCGGGCCGCTTGTCGAGGCGCGCACACGCGAGCTGCTCACGGGCCTCGCGCGCCAGCTCGAAGCGCGTGGGATCGACGCGAACTCGTACTTCCAGCTCACCGGCCAGACGCCGCAGGCGCTCGAGCAGCAGCTGCGCGCCGAGGCGACGCAGTCGGTCGCGCGCGAGCTCGTGCTCGAGGCGGTCGCCGACAAGCTCGGCATCCAGGTCACGGACGACGAGATCCGCGAGGAGCTGCGCGAGGCCGGGGAGACCGACGAGGACATCGAGGCGTTCGTCGCGGCCGGCGGCGCGGACAACATCCGCGACGACCTGCGGCTCAAGAAGGCGCTCGACCGGGTCGCCGCCGAGGTGACCCCGATCGCGCCCGAGTTGCACGAGGCGCGTGAGGCGATCTGGACGCCCGAGCAGGAGCAGGCGGCCGACACCCCGAAACTCTGGACCCCCGGCAGC
>DASZBP010000248.1:0-1802 GCA_035943915.1 Gaiellaceae bacterium
CTGGGCGCTGCTGGCGCTGCATGCAGCAGGCGATCATCACGGCGACGCCGCCCGGCGCGGTGTCGACTTCCTCGTCCGCACGCAGCTTCCTGACGGCGGCTGGGACGAGCCGTGGTTCACGGGCACCGGCTTCCCGGGCGACTTCTACATCAACTACCACCTGTATCGCCTCGTGTTCCCGGTGAGCGCGCTCGGGAGGATCGTCCACTCGTGACGGTCGTCGCTCCGCTGCGCAGCGAGCAGGTCGCTCTGCGTCTCGGCGGGGTGCGTGCCGTGCGCGGCGGGATGGGCGGCCGCGCGCACGCCGTCGAAGGAGACGTGGTCGTCGTCGCGGGCGTCTGCGGCGCAGTCGAGCCGTCGCTGCGCGCGGGCGACGTCGTGGTGGCAACGGAGATCCGCGACGGCGAGTGGACGCGCGAGCTGAGCGGCTGGGCGACGCTCGCCCGGTCGCTGCGCGATCGCGGGCTGCGCGTGGTCACCGGCCCCGTGCAGACGGCAGATCGCGTGCTCGGCACCGGCGAACGCGACGCGCTGCGCGCAGAGGGCGTCGTCGCCGTCGACATGGAGACGACACGGCTGGCGCCGCGCGACGGGGTGCCGTTCGCGGTCGTGCGCACCGTCGTCGACGCACCGGGCAAGGGCCTCCTGCACCCACGGACTCTCGTCGCCGGCGTGAAGGCGCTCGACTCGCTCCGGCGCAGCGCGCCCGCGATCCGCGAGTGGGCGGCCGCCACTGGCCCGCGGCGCGTGCTGCTCTCGAGCCCGCGCTCGTTCTGCGCCGGCGTCGACCGTGCGATCGAGATCGTCGAGCGCGCGATCGAGCAGCGCGGTGCTCCGATCTACGTCCGAAAGCAGATCGTGCACAACAGACACGTTGTCGGCGACCTCGAGGAGCGCGGCGCAGTGTTCGTCGACGAGCTCGACGAGGTGCCGGACGGCGCGACGGTCGTCTTCTCGGCGCACGGCGTGTCGCCGCTCGTGAAGTCCGCCGCGACCGAGCGTGGCCTCGACGTCATCGACGCGACGTGCCCGCTCGTCAACAAGGTGCACGCGGAGGCGCGCACCTTCGCGAAGGCGGGCAAGACGATCGTGCTCGTCGGCCACGAAGGGCACGAGGAGGTCGAAGGCACGACCGGCGAGGCGCCCGACGCGATCAAGCTCGTCGAGCACGTGGAAGACGTTGCGAAGCTCGACATCGACGACGCAGACGAGGTCGCGTACCTGACGCAGACCACGCTTGCCGTGGACGACGCGATGGTCGTCGTCGAGGAGCTCCGCCGCCGCTTCCCGAAGCTCGTCGGGCCGAAGTCGGACGACATCTGTTACGCGACCCAGAACCGCCAGCAGGCTTTGCGCGCGATCGCACGCGAGGCCGACCTCGTGCTCGTCGTGGGCTCCGAGAACTCGTCGAACTCGGTTCGGCTCGTCGAGGTCGCCGAGAAAGAGGGCACGCCCGGCCGCCTGATCGACGACGAGACGGATCTCGACGCCGTCTGGCTGGCCGGCAAGGAGACGATCGCGCTCACGGCGGGCGCATCGGCGCCGGAGGAGCTCGTCCAACGGGTGATTTCCGAGCTGGCGGGGCTCGGTGCCGTTACTGTTGAGGACAGAACCGTCGGGCAGGAATCGATCCGGTTCAACTTGCCGAGGGAGGTCAGTTCGTAATGCCAGTGGAGCTCCGCCAGTCGCTTGCAGTCGGGAAGTACCTGATGGCGCAGAAGCTCGCGCGGCGCGAGAAGTACCCGCTGCTCGTCGAGCTCGAGCCGCTCTTCCAGTGCAACCTCGCGTGCTCGTTCTGCGGG
>DASZBP010000249.1:0-3171 GCA_035943915.1 Gaiellaceae bacterium
CGGCTACCCGGTTCCGGCCGGCGAGCAGAGCTGGTCGGCCGATCCGGTCGTCGGCACGTCCGACACGCTCAACCTCGGCTCGTGGACTGTCCCGACCGGTGCGCCGATCACGGGATACACCATCTCGATCGAGCGGTGCGCCGTTCTCAGCCCGCCGCCGATGTTCACGTACGACGACAGCAACTGCGAGTTGGCGGCATCGCTGACGGGGACTGGGGCGACGCATAGCGTCAAGTACACCCCGACCTCGCTCGACGCCGGCCAGGCACTCGTGGCGTTCGTCGTCGCGAAGAACAAGTACGGCTCGAGCGACACCGACGAGATCCCCGCGAGCGTCGCCGTCGGCGGCGCCCCGGCGAACACCGTCGCCCCGACGTTCACGGAGGCGACTGCCTCGGACGGCGACACGGTGCATCTCAACATGGGCACCTGGTCACCGGCGGTCACCCAGTACCGCTACACGCTCTACGCGTGCCTCGCGGGCTCTGACCCGACCGACCCGGCGTCCCAGTGCGTCAACCTCGGCGCAGCTCGCACCGCGAGCTCGACCGTTTCCGTGACTGTCCCGGACAACAGCGGTAACCAGTACTACCTCACCGCGTTCGTCCAGGGCATCAACGACAACGGGTACGGCGACGCCGTCTGGGCGTCCACGGTGGACGTCAACGACAGCGGCAGCTGAGCCGCACCGATCCCGTACGACCCAGAAGGGCCCCGGCGATTGCCGGGGCCCTTCTTCTTTTAGAGTCGGCGTATGGAGATCGAGCCGCTCGCAGACGGCCGCTACCGCGTGACGATCGCGTATCGCGACGATGATGCGGAGGAGCTATTCGTCATCGGCGGCCTCGCCGGTGCCGACCCGGCTGATCGGCGGCTCCGCCGTGACGCGGACGGCTGGTGGCGCCGCTCCTACGAGCTCGAGGGAGGCGCGCGGCTCTCCTACTGGTTCACGCGCGAGCTGATCCCCGGCGAGCTCTTCACGGATCCACTCAACCCGAACCGCCATGTCTATGCGCCCGATCCGGACGTGCCCGGCGACAAGGAGCTCGCGGTGTCGATCGTCGAGCTGCCCGGTGCGCCGGAGCGGCACTGGACCGTTCAGCGGGACGTCCCACGCGGCACCGTCGAGTCGGAACGGGTTCGCAGCGGGCTCCTGGAGAACGAGCGCCGCGTATTCACGAACCGGCCTCCCGGCTACGACCACGCGACGACGTATCCGCTGATCCTCTGCTTCGACGGACAGGCGTACATCGACGACTCGTATGTGCGGCTCCCCACCGTGCTCGACAACCTGATCGCCGAGCGCGCGATCCCGCCGGTCGTCGCCGTCCTACCGACGAGCCTCGACAACGAGACGCGGCATCGCGAGCTCATGCAGGACGAGCCGTTTCTCGAGTTCCTCGTCCGCGAGCTGATCCCCTGGGCACACGAGCGGCTCTCGTTCGCGGACGATCCCGCGCGTACGGTCGTCGCCGGCGCGAGTCTCGGCGGCTTGCAGGCGGCCTTCTGCGGCTTGAAGCGATCGGACGTGTTCGGGCTCGTCCTCTCGCAGTCCGGGTCGTTCCAGCGCGGCCTCCCGGAAGCGTTCGCGGCGGCGGAGCGCCTGCCGCTGCGCTTCGCGCTCGACGTCGGCCGCTTCGAGACATCACCGCTCGAGCGGTACAGCTCGCTGTATCACGCGAACCTCCACATGCGGGACGTGCTGGTGGCGAAGGGATACGACGTCACGTTCCGCGAGTACCCGACGGGCCATGACTTCTTCTGGTGGGGCGAAACGATCGCCGATGGGCTCATTTCGCTGCTTAACTAGCGGGCATGTGCCGCAACATCAGAGTTCTCTACAACTTCGAGCCGCAGACGACCACCGACGAGGTGCACGCCGCAGCGCTGCAGTACGTGCGCAAGGTGAGCGGAATGACGAAGCCGTCGCAGGCGAACGAGGCGGTCTTCAACCGCGCAGTCGCCGAGATCGCCCACATCACGCACCACCTCCTCGAGGATCTCGTCACCACGGCGCCGCCGAAGGACCGTGAGGTCGAGGCGGAGAAGCGCCGCGCGAAGTCAGCCGCGCGCTTCGGCTAGACGACCGCAGCGCCGGTCGTCTGGATGAAGCGCAGCTCGGGCACCTCGTCGAGCTGCCCGACGTCCCGTGCCATTTCGAGGAACGTGTACAGCCCGGCCCGCTCGCGCGGGCCGAAGCGGTAGCGCAGCTTTTCGAAGTACCGGGCGAGGAAGCCGGCGGGATAGCCGTAGCGCTCCGCCGATTCGAACGCGAGCTGCTCAGGGTTCTCACGCGCCTGGCGCACCGACGCGACGAGCGCGTCCTCGAGCTCCGGCAGCGCGGGATGAGTGGGCTCAGGCGCGGCCCACACCGCGAACACCATCGGCAGCCCTGTGCGCTCGAGCCACATGCGGCCGAGATCGTGGTGCGGCGTCGGGTCCTCGAACGCCGAGCGCAGCGCGGCGTCGCCGATCAGGAGCTTCGCCTCCGCCTCCTCGCCAAGCGGCACCTGCTCCGCGTCGGGCAACAGCACGCGCGTGAGCACGACGGACGTCGCCGACTCGGGTGTCACCGCGACCGTGCGGATCTTCGGCAGCGGCGTCTTCGAGATCAGCTGGATCGACTCGACCGCCCCCTCGCTCGAGACGCAGAGGCGCGGCATGAGCTTCAGCTTGTCGGCGTTGCGCGCGTACTCGATCGACGAGATCGGCGCGAGGTCGAGCTCGCCCGCCACGAGCTGCCGGTTGAGCGCCGTCGGCACGCCGACGACCTCCTCGACGTCTGCGTCGAGCCGGAAGAAGATCGGGGCCATGTTCACGTAGCCGATGCGGCCGAGCCGGAGCGACACGGTCAGCCCGCCCGGTCCACGACGGCATAGGTGAGCGCTTCGAGCTCCTCGCGGTGCGCGGTGCGGCGGAGGTGCGCGCGGGCGCGCGCCGCATAGTCGAGCGCTGCCTCGCGCGACCGAACGAGCGCGCCCGAGGCGGCAACCGCGACCAGCGCGCCGTCGAGCGGCCCGCCCGCAAGCGCCGCCCGCACCGTCTCGTCCTCGGCGGCCGCGAGCAGGAGCGGCATCGTCGGCGTCCCCTCGCGCAGGTCGGTGCCGGGGATCTTCCCCGTCTGCTGCGTCTCGCCGGCGCAGTCGAGGATGTCGTCGGCGATCTGGAACG
>DASZBP010000250.1:0-7636 GCA_035943915.1 Gaiellaceae bacterium
GGCCGAGCCGGAGCCCGAGCCGGCACCCACGCCACAGCTGCAGGTCTCCTGGGAAACGACCACCGACGCGCTTCAGCTCTTCCTGCGCGAGGCCGGCCGCCACCCGCTGCTGACAGCCCCGCAGGAGGTCGAGCTCGCCAAGAAGATCGAGCGCGGCGACACGGCGGCCAAGCAGCGGATGATCCAGTCGAACCTGCGCCTGGTCGTCTCGATCGCCAAGAACTACCGCAACCAGGGCCTGCCGTTCCTCGACCTGATCCAGGAAGGCACGCTCGGCCTGATCCGCGCCGTCGAGAAGTTCGACTGGCGCCGCGGCTACAAGTTCTCGACGTACGCGACCTGGTGGATCCGGCAGGCAGTCGCCCGGGCGCTCGCCGACAAGGCGCGCACGATCCGGATGCCCGTCCACATCGTCGAGCGGCTCCAGAAGATGAACCGCGCCGAGCGCCAGCTGTGGGCCACGCTCGGCCGCGAGCCGACGCTCGAGGAGGTCGCCGAGGAGGCCAACCTGCCCGTGCAGCAAGCCAAGGAAGTGCGCGCTGCCGCCCGTGCGTCCGCCTCACTGGACGCCCCGGTCGGCGACACGGAGGACGCGACGCTGGGCGACTTCGTCCCCGGTGACGGGCCGCTCCCGGACGAGCAGGTCGAGGATTCGCTCCGCTCGCAGACGCTCGCGACGGCGCTCCGCGCGCTGCCCGAGCGCCACCGGATCGTCGTGATCCTCCGCTACGGGCTCGACGATGCCGACCCGAAGACGCTCGAGGAGATCGGCCGCCGGCTCGGCCTGACCCGCGAGCGCGTCCGTCAGATCGAGGTCGAGGCGCTGAAGCGGCTCTCCACCCTCCACGAGATGGAGTCGGTCGCCTTCCCGTAGCCCCGGCGGCGCGCAGGACGCCGCCGTCTTTGTAAGAACTAGGTGTGGGCTTCCAACAAAGCTGGGAGCCATCCGTCTGCATACCTAGGATCGTTTTTACTGATGTGCGGCATCGCGGGATACAGCATCCAGAAGCCCTCGAGCGTCGAGCGGACTCTGGCCGCCCAGGCGCTGCTGGCAGCGATCGCCGAGCGCGGCGCGGACGCCGTCGGGTACGCCTACCGGGCGCAGCGCGCGAAGTACGCCACCGTCGTCAAGCAGCGGACGCCCGCGTCCGAGCTGCTCGACCGGATCGACGTTCCTGCGGACGCGACGCAGCTGCTCGTCCACGTGCGCGACTACACCAAGGGGCACCCGTCAATCGCCGCGAACAACCACCCGGTCCGCCACGGGCCGGTCGTCGGCATCCACAACGGGATCATCACGAACGACGACGAGCTCCTGGCCCCCCACTCCTGCGCCCGCTGCGAGCCGCGCATGACTGTCGACTCCGAGGCGATCTTCTGCCTCGCCGCGCACTCGCACAACGAGGCGCGCGCCCTCGAGTCGCTGGAGGGCGCGATGGCCGCGGCCTGGATGGACGAGCGCGAGCCCGGGACGCTCTATGTCGCCCGCGGCGCCGGCCGCCCGCTCTGGGTCGGCGAGGGCCGTGGCGCTGTGTTCTTCGCGTCGACGGAGTCGGCGCTTACGGTCGCCGAGGACTACACCGGGATCAAGCTGCGCAAGCGCGAGCTGCGCGAGGGGACGATGCTCGCATTGCGGGACGGCGCGGTCGACGGGCGCCAGCGGTTCCGCCCTGACCTCGAGTACGTCGAAGCCGATCCGCTTCCGGCCGTCCGTGCCCCGGGCGAGCGCGAGTCCTGCCTGCAGCGCCTCGCCGTCCTGGCCGCAGCGGCCTAGTCGACGCGACCGTCGTCGCCGACGGTTGCGCCTTGCTCGAGTAGCCGCTCGCGGACGAGGTAGAGGAACGTCGTCCACGAGCCGCGCTTCGCGTCGAAGAGGCGGTACACCTGCCACTCGGTCAGCATCGTGTCCTCCTCCTTGCGCGCACGCTGCCAGTCGCCGAAGCGCGGTAGTCGTCCGACCTGGCGGGCCAGCGCGCAGCCCTGCTCGATCGCGCGCTCCAGCCGCTCCTCGCCGACGGCGACGTCGAAGCCGGCTTCGCGCAGCGCCGTGGTCAGCGCGCCGAAGGTGTGCCAGTAGAGCGAAGCCGACGGCATCGTCCCGCGGCGCTCGCGGATGTCCTGGGCCGTGGGGATCCGACCGAGCTCCTCCCCCAGTTGCCGGAGTTGCTCGATCAGCTCCTGGCGCGTGGCGTGTCTGCGAGGCATCAGGCCCGCCGCCCGCTTGGCGGCGTTCCACGTGCCGAAGTGCTCGATCACCGTCTGCGGGTGCACCCCCGCCTTCGGATCGGCTGCGAACTCCTTCATCGTCGGCGAGCGGTGCAGCCGCGCGGCCGACGCGCGGAGCTCCTCGAGGATCTGCTCGTCCGAGTACCGCCGGCGAATGCCCGTCTGGAACGCGGCGAGCGCTTCGGGGTCGACGTTCGCCGCCGCGCGAAACGGCTTCCGGGCCATGCAAATATGGTAGAGCAGTTTGGACGTTCCGCAAGTACGCCAGATTGGCCATGCCCCGATCGCCGGCTCGGGACCAGGGCGGGGTCAGGCACGTGCCTGACCCCGTTTCCGGGTTGCGGAGCGGAAAGGCCCGCAGTTCGCGGGCTTCGGCGGGAAGGCGGTTTGTGCCGACTTCGTGCCAGTCGGCGAGCGGCCTTGCGCGTGGAGGCGCGGCGCGCTAGTCGGGCGCGTCTTCCGCGTCCACGACGCGGTTGCGGCCGAGGACCTTCGCCCGGTACACGGCGAGGTCGGCGCGGTGGACGAGCTGCGTCGCGTCCGGCGCGTCGCGCGGGTAGGCGGCGACGCCCAGCGAGATCGTTGCCCGCAGCGGCTGCGTCGACGTCTCCGAGCGGAACGAGCGGACGGCGACGGCTCGGCGGATCCGCTCGGCGAGCTCCAGCGCCTGCTCGGGCGTCGTCTCCGGCAGGAGGATCGCGAACTCCTCGCCGCCGAAGCGCGCGGGGACGTCGTGGGTGCGCACCTGCGCACGGAAGATGTCCCCCACCCCGTGCAGCACCGAGTCGCCCGCGAGATGACCGAAGCGGTTGTTGATCTCGCGCAGCAGGTCGAGGTCGACCATGATCAGCGACAGCGGGCGGCCGTAGCGCTTCGCACGGCTCAGCTCCTGCTCGAGCGCGTGCGCGAAGTGGCGGCTGTTGTAGAGGCCCGTCTTCGCATCGAGACGAGCCTCGGCCTGGAGGCGCGGGAGCGACAGCGACCGGCTCACCAGCACCGCCGGAACCGCGGCGAACGGCACGACGAGCGGGTTGTAGCGCCACATGGCGCCGATGACGATCCCGCGCGCGACACTGACGACGTCGGCGGCGAGGGCATCGGTGGAGCGCAGCATGGGCAAGCGCCCGATCGCGAGCGCGACAGCGCCCGCTGCGAGGCCGGCGAGCGCGATGCGCTTGTCTCCGACGGTCGCATCGAGAACTTGCCCCGCCGCCGCCGCGGCTGCGGCACCAGCGGCGGCGACGAGGACGAGGTTGCGCCAGCGACGCCAGGTGCGGTCGCGGCGTACAACAAGGCCGGCGACGTGCACCGCCGGCCCGAGGATGACCACGGCCCAGATCGGCAGGATGAGCGCGCCCGCGACGACCGTGATCCAGACTTCGGGCTGCGGACGGGCGTCGACCGCGAGCTCGTCTGCGTCGAGCTCGAACGTATGCAGACGCGCCTGCTCGGCCGCACCGGTGGCCGGAATCGCGCTCACGCGAACATGCCCTTTTCGAACCTCCTTTTGCCGCGCTCCCGCGCGACGCCGCAGTCCAGCGTCGTACGTTACGCGGGTCACAAACTCGATTCCGTCCCTCCGAAGGGGGACGCCCGCCAGTTCCCCCGGAAGGGTGACTCCCTGCGTAGCATCCGCGACGTGCCGAGAGAGGGCCTCACGCCGCCCGATCCTCCGCCCACCGACGGCGAGATCGTGTTGCGAGTGCAGCGCGAGACGGACGTCGCGACGATCGCCGAGGCGACACACGACCCGGAGACGCAACGGCGGCTCGATGACGTGCCGATGACGCCCGGGCGGCAGCGTGGAAGCGTCGCCCGCGCACGGGAGCGGTGGCGCAGTGGCGCGGGCGCGCCCTTCGTCATCGCCGACGCCGCCGACGACCGCCCGCTCGGGCTCGTGAACCTGCAGTTCGGTGACGACGACGCGGTCGCGGGCCTCGCCGTCTCCGTGTTCCCCGAAGCGCGCGGGCGCGGCCTCGCCGCGAAGGCATTGCGGCTCGCGGCGCTGTGGGGCCTGCGGGAGCTCGGCCTCGCGCGGGTCTTTGCCGAAGCAGCCGCCGACAACGTGGCTTCGATCCGCTCGATCGAGAACGCCGGGTTTCACCGTGAGGGAACGCTGCGCGCGCATTGCTCGACACACGGGCAGCGGCACGACTGCGTGATGTTCTCGATGCTTCCCGGGGACGCGTAGTAGCTCGCTACGGTTCGGCCCTCATGCGCCTGCCGATCCCGCTTTCCGCCGAGGCAGCCGCCATGCGCGCCGCCGGCTCCCTCTCACGGGTCGCGGGCCGTGGCGGCGGCACCACGCTGCCCGGAAAGCTCCTCTGGAAGCTCGACCCGGGCGCGATCGACCGCCTCGCGCAGCGTCTTCCGGACGGCTCGGTGCTCGTCTCGGCCACGAACGGCAAGACGACGACAAGCGCAATGGTCGCCGAGATCCTGCGGCCGAAGATCCGTCTCGCACACAACAGCTCAGGCGCGAACCTCGTCTCCGGCGTCGCCTCCACCCTGCTCCGCGCCCGCGGTGCGCAACTAGGGCTCTTCGAGGTGGACGAGGGGGCGCTGCCCGAGATCGCGCGCCGCGTAAAGCCGAAAGCGCTGCTGCTCGGCAACCTCTTCCGCGACCAGCTCGACCGCTACGGCGAGCTCGAGATCGTCGCCGGCCGCTGGCGCAGCGCGATCGAGCAGCTGCGTGACGCGACGCTCGTCGTCAACGGCGACGATCCGCAGGTCGGCGACCTTGCGACCGTGCACGGCAACGCCGTCGTGTTCGGCGTCGACGACCCGTCGCACGCCCGCCCGGCACTGCAGCACGCAGCCGATTCGAAGTACTGCCTGCGCTGCGGCACGCCGTACGACTACGCGGCGGCGTACGTCGGGCATCTCGGCGACTACCACTGCCCGAACTGCGGCCACCAGCGGCCGAAGCTCGACGTGCGCGCGACGTCGATCACGCTCGACGGCCTCGACGGCTCCTCGTTCCACGTCGAGTCACCCCAGGGCACAGCCTCGATCCGGCTCGCGCTGCCCGGCCTCTACAACGTCTACAACGCGCTCGGCGCCGCCGCACTGACACTCGCGCTCGGCGCGCCGCTCGACGACGTCGTTGCCGGCCTCGCGCGCTTCTCTGCCGCCTTCGGGCGCTTCGAGCGCATCCCCGTAGGCGACCGGCGACTGCTGATGCTGTTGATCAAGAACCCGGCCGGCGCGAACGAGGCCGTGCGAACGATCGTCGACGCGGGCGCGCCCAAGGTGGCGGTCGTCGCACTGAACGACGAGATCGCGGACGGCCGCGACGTGTCGTGGATCTGGGACGTCGACTTCGAGCCGCTGATCGCCGGGCTCGATCGGCTTGTCGCAACCGGCGGCCGCGCAGCCGAGCTCGCGCTCCGCTTTGCATATGGCGGCCTCGATCGCGACCGCATCGAGGTCGTCCCGGACCTTGCGCAGGCACTCGATCGCGGCCTGGAACTGACGCCCGCCGGCGACGAGCTCACGCTGCTTCCGACCTACACCGCGATGCTCGCGCTGCGCCGCATCGTCGCGTCGCGCGGCCACGTCACGAACTACTGGGAGGACGCGGCGTGAAGATTCGCATCGGCCACCTCTACGCCGACTATCTCAACATCTACGCCGACCGCGGGAACATCGCCGTGTTCGCCGAACGCGCGCGTGCGCGCGGCCACGAGCTCGACGTGCGCAACATCTCGATGGGCGACGCCGTTCCGGGCGACATCGACCTCTTCTACGTGGGTGGCGGGCAGGACCGCGAGCAGGAGCTCGTTGCGCACGAGCTCTCGACGAAAGCCGAGCCGCTGCTCGAAGCAGCGCACCGCGGCGCCGTGTTCCTCGCGGTGTGCGGCGGCTATCAGCTGCTCGGGCGCTCGTACCGCGACGTCGCCGGCCACGAGCTTCCCGGCATCGGCCTCCTGCCGCTCGAGACGATCGCCGGCGACCGGCGCATGATCGGGGATGTGCTGCTCGACTGCGAATGGGCGGGCCAGACGCTGGCCGGGTTCGAGAATCACGCAGGCCGCACGCTGCTCGATGACGGCGCCGAGCCCCTCGGCCGCGTCGTGTCCGGGTTCGGCAACGACGGCAAGTCCGGCTACGAAGGCTGCAGCGCGGGGCGTGTCTACGGCACGTACCTCCACGGGCCGCTGCTCCCACGCAACCCGTGGTTCGCCGACCGCCTGCTCTCCGAAGCGCTCGGCGAGGAGCTCGCGCCGCTGCCGGACGAGCTCGAGCGCGAGGCGCACGACGTCTCCGCACGCCGTGCACGCGCGCGCGGCGGCCGTTTCTAGCGCGCCCAGAGCGAGCCGAGATACACGGCGGGGTCGCCGGGCTCCCAGCGCGAAAGGAAGCGCTTGATCGGCGGGTGGACGACGATGTCCTCGAGTTCCTCGTGATTGAAGAGCCGCGCGCCGCGCACGGCGGCGTCGTTCGTCTCGACGTCCTCGAGCGAGCGGTGCGAAAGGTCGGTCGAGAAGATGATGTGCACGACGTGCTTCTTCGAGGTGACCTCCTTCGGCGCGATCGAGTCGACGATCGCGACCGGCCCTTCGAACTGCGCGTCGACTGCGATGCCAAGCTCCTCGCGCAGCTCACGGCGCAGCGCCTCCATCAGCGTCTCGCCGCCGTCGACGCCGCCTCCCGGCAGCAACCAGTACTGCTTGCCGGGCTTCTCCTGGCGGCAGAGCAGCACCCGCCCCTGCCAGCGGATGATCGCCGAGACGCGGATGCGCGGGTCCATCAGTGCGCCGACGACCCGAACCCGCGAACGCCACGTTCAGTCTCTGGCAGCTCGTCGACCTCGACGAGCTCCACGCCGGGAACGGGAACGACGACGAGCTGCGCGATGCGCATGCCCGGCTCCACGACGAATGTCTCGCGTGAGTCCGTGTTGAGCAGCGCGACCATCAACTCGCCGCGATAGCCCGAGTCGATCAGCCCTGGCGTGTTCACGATCGAGATGCCGTGCTTCACGGCAAGCCCGGAGCGCGGCTGGACGAAGCCCGCGTAGCCCTCGGGAATGGCGACGGCGAGGCCCGTTGGCACGAGCGCACGCTCGCCGGGCGCGAGCTCAGCTCGCTCGCACGCCGACAGATCGAAGCCTGCATCGCCTGCATAAGCCTGCGTAGGAAGCACCGCATCCGGCCGAAGCCGCGTGATCGGCAGATCGATCAGGCGCTCTCCGCGATGAGGAACGGCGCGAAACGAGGGAGGTCGCGGCGCGGCACGCGCGCGACGAGCAGCACACCGTCTGGCGTGTCCTCGCGCTCCTCGATGGGCGTGCCGAGCGCGTACAGCTCCGACAGACGCCCGCCTTCGTCGTACGGCACGAGCATGCGCACGCGCTCGAAGCGTCCCTCGAAATGATGCGCGAGATCCGCCTTGAGCTCGTCGAGCC
>DASZBP010000251.1:0-16489 GCA_035943915.1 Gaiellaceae bacterium
GACGCGGCAGCGCTCGTGCGCGAGCTCGCGCCGCGCCTCGTCGTGCCGATGCACTACGGCAACTCGGCGGTCTCGTTCCTCGACCCGCCGGATGCATTCTTCGCGGCGCTCGACGTCGATCCCACCCGCGTGCCGAGCGAGTTCGACGCGAGCGAGGAGGGCGTCGCGCTCGTCGAGGTGCCCGCATGAGGGGGCTCGACTACAAGTGGGTTGCGCTCTCGAACACGACGCTCGGGATGCTGATGGCCACGATCAACGCGTCGATCCTGCTGATCGCGCTGCCTGACATCTTCCGTGGCATCAACATCGACCCGCTCGCGCCGGGCAACACGAGCTACCTGCTGTGGCTGATCCTCGGCTTCATGGTCGTGATGGCCGTGCTGCTCGTCAGCCTCGGCCGCCTCGGCGACATCTACGGCCGCGTGCGCATGTTCAACCTCGGCTTCGCGGTGTTCACTGCGTTCTCGATCCTGCTCTCGATCACCTGGATGCACGGCAGCGCCGGTGCGATCTGGCTGATCCTGATGCGCGTCGGTCAGGGCGTCGGCGCGTCTCTCGTGTTCGCCAACTCGAACGCGATCCTCACGGATGCGTTCCCGGCGAACCAGCGTGGGCTCGCGCTCGGCGTCAACTCGATCGCCGCGATCGCGGGCTCGTTCCTCGGCCTCGTGCTCGGCGGCGTGCTCGCGCCCGTGTCGTGGCGGCTCGTGTTCCTCGTGTCGGTGCCGATCGGGATCATCGCCACGTTCTGGTCGTACCGGTCGCTCCGCGAGACCGGCGAGCGGCGTCCCGCGAAGATCGACTGGTGGGGCAATCTCACGTTCGCGCTCGGGCTCGTCGGCGTGATGGTCGGAATCACGTACGGCATCCAGCCGTACGGCGGCCACGACATGGGGTGGACGAACCCGTTCGTGCTCTCGATGCTCCTCGGCGGGTTCGCGATGCTCGTCGTGTTCTGCTTCATCGAGACGCGCGTTGCGGAGCCGATGTTCCACCTCGAGTTGTTCCGCATCCGCGCGTTCGCGGCCGGCAACGTCGCGATGCTGCTCGCGGCGATGGGCCGCGGCGGGCTGCAGTTCATCCTGATCATCTGGCTGCAGGGCATCTGGCTGCCCGAGCACGGCTACAACTTTTCGCAGACGCCGCTCTGGGCCGGCATCTACATGCTGCCGCTGATCGCCGGCTTCCTCGTCGCGGGCCCGGCGTCGGGCTGGCTGTCCGACCACTTCGGGGCACGCGGTTTCGCGACCGGCGGGATGCTGATCGCGGCGCTCTCGTTCGCGCTGCTGATCGTACTGCCGGTGAACTTCTCCTACATCTGGTTCGCGCTGATCCTCGTCCTGCAGGGCGTCGGCATGGGGCTGTTCGCGCCGCCGAACAACGCTGCGGTGATGAACTCGCTGCCGCCGACACAGCGTGGGGCGGGCGCGGGCATGCTCGCGACGTTCCAGAACTCGGCGAGCGTGCTGTCGATCGGCGTGTTCTTCACGCTGATGATCGTCGGGCTCGCATCGGTGCTGCCGCACACGATGCAGGCCGGGCTCGTCGCGCACGGCGTGCCGCAAGGGGATGCGGCTCGCATCTCGCATCTGCCGCCGGTCGCGACGCTGTTCGCGTCGTTCCTCGGCTACAACCCGATGGCGACACTGCTCGGGCCGCACGTGCTCAACTCGCTGCCCGCCGGGCAGAGCCCGGTGCTCACGGGCCGTGAGTTCTTCCCGCACTTGATCGCCGGGCCGTTCCACACTGCGCTCGTCTACGCGTTCGTGTTCGCGATCGTCTCATGCATCGTCGCGGCGTTCGCATCGCTGCTGCGCGGCGGTAAGTACCACTATGAGCCCGTCGTGATAGATCCGATAACGCTCGAGGAAGCCGCGTGAGAATCGGCGAGGTCGCGGAGCAGGTCGGCGTTACGACGCGGACGATCCGCTACTACGAGGAGCGCGGGCTGCTTGGCCGCGACGAGGCGCGCGAGAAGGGAACGCATCGTCTCTACACGGACGCAGACGTCGCGCGCCTGCAGGAGCTCGTCCGCATGCGCGACCTGCTGGGGCTCTCGCTCGAGGAGATCGTCGGCATCGTCGAGGCGGAGGAGGCGCGTGCCGCGCTGCGCGACCGCTGGGCCGACAGCGCGACGGACGCGGAGCGCCTGCGCATCGTCGACGCCGCGATCCCGCTCGTCGAGCGGCAGTTGGAGCTCGTCCGCTCGCGGCAGGAGCGCCTCTCCGAGTTCGCCGACGAGCTCTCCGGCAAGCTGAAGTCCTTGAAAAGCCGCCGCAAAGAGCTCGCGTCGTGACCGAGCGCCCCGAACGCGTTCGCCTGATCTTCGGGGCGCTGCTGCTCGTACTGCTGCTCGCGTCGCTCGACCAGACGATCGTCTCGACCGCGCTGCCGACGATCGTCGGAGATCTCGGCGGCATCGCGCACCTGTCGTGGGTTGTGACCGCATACCTGCTGGCGTCGACCGTCGTCACGCCGCTGTACGGAAAGCTCGGGGACCAGTACGGGCGGAAGACGCTGCTGCAGGTCGCGATTGTCATCTTCCTCGCCGGGTCTGCTCTCTGCGGCATCGCGCAGAACATGACGGAGCTGATCGTGTTCCGCGCGATCCAGGGCTTCGGCGGCGGTGGTCTCATCGTCACGACGATCGCGGTTGTCGGCGACATCATCCCGCCGCGCGCGCGGGGCAAGTACCAGGGGATGTTCGGCGGCGTGTTCGGTGTCGCGACGGTGATCGGCCCACTGATCGGCGGCTTCTTCACCGAGAACCTGTCGTGGCGCTGGATCTTCTACATCAACATCCCCGTCGGCGCGGTCGCGCTGTTCGTCATCGCCGCTGCATTTCACTCGCGCACCGAGAAGGTGCATCACACCGTGGACTACCTCGGCGCGATCGTGCTCGCCGCCGCCCTGTCGCTGATCGTGCTCTTCACGAGTCTCGGCGGCAACACCTACGCATGGGGATCGATCGAGATCGTCGCGATGATCATCGTCAGCCTGGTTCTGCTCGCGCTGTTCCCCCTCGTCGAGCGGCGCGCCGCCGAGCCGATTCTTCCGCTCGAGCTGTTCCGCAACAAAGTCTTCACCGTCGCGGGATCGGTCGGGTTCGTCGTCGGCTTCGCGCTCTTCGGATCGGTGACGTACCTGCCGCTGTACCTGCAGATCGTGAAGGGCCATAGCCCGACGATCTCCGGGCTTCAGCTGACGCCGATGATGGGTGGCGTCCTCGTCACGTCGATCCTCAGCGGCAACCTCATCTCGCGCTTCGGCCGCTACAAGCCGTTTCCGATCGCCGGCACGGCGATCATGACCGTTGCGGTCTACCTTCTGTCGAGCCTCGCGGTTGGGACTCCGACGTGGCAGGCGGCGGTGTTCATGCTGATCCTGGGCTTCGGCCTGGGGAACGTCATGCAGGTGCTCGTGCTCGCGACGCAGAACGCCGTCGACTACAAGTACCTCGGCGTCGCGACGTCGGGTGCGACGCTGTTCCGGCAGATCGGCGGCTCGATCGGTGTGTCGATCTTCGGCGCCATCTTCTCGAACAAGCTCGCATCCGAGCTCGCATCGCGATTGCCTGCCGGGGTGCACCTGCCGGCGGTCGCGAGCCCCGCCGTGCTGAAGAAGCTCCCGCCTGCAGTCCATGCGCCGTACATCGCGTCGATCGCCGCGTCGCTGCGTCCGGTCTTCCTCGCGGCGACAGGCATCTCCGTCATCGCGTTCCTGCTCACGTGGTTCCTGCGGGAGGTGCCGCTGCGGCAGACGGCCAATGCCGAAGGCGTCGGAGAGAGCATCCCTCCGCCGCGCGACGAGTCGTCCGAGCGCGAGCTCGAGCGGCTCGCCGGAAACCTGCTGCGGCGCGAGGAGCGCCAGGACTTCTACGTCGACCTGCTGAAGCGCGGGGGCGTCGCGTTCAGCCCGTTCGCGGGCTGGCTGCTCGGCCGTGTTGCGGAGCGCGAGCCCGTCGCGATCGATGTGCTCGCCGAGCAACTGTCCGTTCCCGCGGGCGAGCTCGAGGCGCCGCTCGCGGAGCTGCGTGCCGGCGGCTGCGTCGACGGCGACGGGCAGCTGCGGCTCACGCCGCACGGCCGCGAGACGGTCGAGCGCCTGTGGGCGATCCGGCACGACCGCTTCGCCGAGCTGCTCGGCGACTGGGGGCCTGACGTCTCGCGTGCCGTCGACCGGCTGGCCGCGGCGTTGACCGAAGCTCCGCCCAAGTAACCAGCGCGTGCGCTCACTCGTTTCACTCGCGATGCGCCTGTTCACGCACCGAGGGAAGGACCCTGCCGTCGAGCAGCAGTCGGCCTACCCGCGCAGCTACTACGCGCCGCGGCCCGAGCCGGACGAGGCCGAGCCGGAGCTCACGCCGCAGCCCGAGCGCGCCGAGCCGAAGCTCCAGGACCCCGAGCTCGGCGACCTCTCGCGCGCGGACTGGATCGCGATCGTGAAGCGCGCCGGCAAGGCGCTGCTCGCGCACAACCTGACGATGATCGCTCAGGCGCTCGCGTACGGCACGTTCATGGCGATCCCGTCGGTTCTGCTCGTCGCGGTCGGCATATTCACGCTGGTCGCAGGCCCGTCGACGATCAATCAGCTGATCGCGCACATGCACACGTTCATGCCGGGACAGGCGACGCAGCTGCTGTCGCAGAGCCTGCACCAGCTCGACGCGAAGCCAAGCTCCGGCATTGCGATGACGGTCGTCGGCTTCGTCCTCGCGGTCTGGTCGACGACCGGTGCGATGACGGGCTACATGACGGCGGTCAACATCGCGTACGACCGTCAGGACCGGCGGTCGTTCGTGAAGAAGCGGCTGACCGCCGTGGTGATGGTCGCGTGCATCAGCTTCGCGTTCCTGCTCGTCGCCGCGCTGCTCATCTTCGGCCCGACGCTCGAGGCGTACGTCGGCCACACGCTGCACATCCAGTCGGTCCTGTCGTACGTCTGGTGGGTCGCACAGTGGCCGGTGCTGATCGCCGGCCTGCTCGCCGCGTTCGCGACGCTGCTCTACCTCGGGCCTGATGTCGACCATCCGCGCTGGCGCTTCCTTACGCTCGGGTCGGCCGTCGCCGCCGCGATCTGGCTGTTCGCATCAGGTCTCTTCGCCGTCTACACGTCGATGTTCAGCTCGTACAACAAGACGTGGGGCTCCCTCGCCGCGGTGATCGTGATGCTGACCTGGCTGTGGCTGGCGGCGCTGGCGCTGCTGTTCGGCGCCGAGATCAATGCGGAGGCCGAGCGCAGCCGCGAGCTGCGCAAGGGCGAGCCCGCCCGCGACGACCTCCAGGTTCCGTCCAGGGCTTAGCTAGCATCGTCCGCGGTCGTGCGGGTGATGTCGACGCGCAGAGAGTTCCTGGTGGCTGCCGCCGGCGGCACTGCTGCGCTTGCGCTCCCGCGCTTCGCACGCGCGCTCCCTGCGGCGGCCGGCGAGGCGAAGTTCGTCACGCAGCCCACGTTCCGCGTGCCAACGATCGATGTTCTGACCCGCGCGTATCCCGCGCCGGGCTACCTCTTCGTCGCGACACTGAACGGGCCGGGCCAGCGCGGGCCGTGCATCCTCGACGACCACGGCAACGTCGTCTGGTTCAAGCCCCTCGACAAGACCGCGATCGATTTCCGCGTGCAGCAGTACGGCGGCAAGCCGGTGCTCACCTGGTGGGAGGGACAGATCTCGCAGCTCGGCGTCGGCCAGGGTGAGGGCGTCATCCTCGATCAGACCTATACGGAGATCGCGCGCGTTCGCGCGGGCAACGGCCTGCAGGCGGACGTGCACGAGCTGCTGCTCACACCGAAGGGCACGGCGCTCGTCACGATCTACAACTCGGTACAGCGCGATCTCACTGCGGTCGGCGGCCCCGCATCGCACAACACGTGGGACTCGATCATCCAGGAGATCGACATCAAGACCGGCAACGTGCTGTTCGAGTGGCACAGCCTCGACCACGTGCCGATCACCGACTCGTACGCGCCCGTCCTCGATCCGTACGACTACTTCCACATCAACTCGATCGAGGTCGACTACGACGGCAACCTGATCGTCTCCGCGCGCAACACGTCGGCGATCTACAAGATCGACAAGTCGACGGGCAACGTCATGTGGGTGCTCGGCGGGCGCAGCAGCACGATCCAGATGGGGCCGCGCGTCTTCTTCATGTACCAGCACGACGCGCGCGTGCATCCCGACGGGACGTTGACGCTGTTCGACGACGGGCCCGGTCCCTCGTCGCAGGCTGCGCGCGCGATCCGGCTCGGCGTCGACACGGTCGGGAGGTCGGCGGTCCTCCTGCAGGAGTACGTGCACAAGGACCCACTGATGGTCGCGGCAATGGGCAACGCACAGCAGCTCGCCGGCGACGCGATGCTCGTCGGCTGGGGCACCCAGCCGTACATGACGGAGTTCGGCCCGCTGGGCGACGTGCGCTTCGACGCGAAGTTCACCGGCGACGCATGGAACTACAGGACGTTCCGCAACCCGTGGGTCGGCACGCCGAAGGCGAAGCCGGCGGTCGTCGTGAAGAAGCACGTCGGCAAGTCGACGGTGTACGCCAGCTGGAATGGCAGCACGCAGACGGCGTACTGGCGCATCGACGGCAAGACGTTCCCGCGCAACGGATTCGAGACGGTCATGTCGGTGCCCGGGCACCCGGCCTCCGTGACCGCGCTCGACAAGCACCACCGCCCACTTTCGGGCGGCTCGACGCGCGTCTAGCAGGGAAGGGTGAACGACACGCGGGTGCCGCCCTGAGGCCGGTTCTCCGCCCAGATCCGACCCCCGTGCGCCTCGACCAGCCCGCGGGCGATCGCCAGTCCGAGGCCCGCGCCCGAGCCGGTGCGCGAGCGGTCGGCGCGCCAGAAGCGGTCGAACATGCGCCCCGGCGCCTCGTCGGAGAGCCCTTCGCCCGTGTCTTCGACCTCGAGCAGCACCTCGCCGTCGCGTCGAGCCACACGGACCGCGACCGAACCGTCGGTTGGGGTGTAGCGCAGAGCATTCGTCAGGAGGTTGAACAGGACGCGCTCGATCTTCTCCGGCGCGACCTCCGCCGACGCGTCGTCCTCAACGCGAGTGAACAGGGACACGCCGCGCGCGGCTGCTTGGGGCTCGACCATTCGCAGTGCCGAGTCGACGAGCGCGCCGACGCGCGTCTGCTGCAGCTCGAGCGTCAGCACGCCTGCGTCGATGCGCGCAAGCTCGAAGAGGTCGTCGACGAGCATTGAAAGGGTCCGAACCTGCTCACGCAACGTCGGCAGGTAGTCGTCGGCGGTCGCGAGGCCGTCCTCGATCGCCTCGAGCATCGCCTGCAGCGACGCGATCGGCGCGCGCAGATCGTGGCTCGCCCACGCGACGAGCTCGCGCCGCGCGTCGAAGAGCTGCTCGAGGCTCGCGGCCATCGCATTGAACGATTCCGCGAGCGCTGCGATCTCCGGGGCCCCCCGTGCGGGCGCTCGCACGCCGAGGTCGCCGGCGGCGAGCTCGCGCGAGGCGTTGCTCACGGCGCCGAGCGCACGCGAGATGGAGCGGGCCATGAGCAGCGCCGCGATCACCGATGCGGTCGCTGCACCGGACGCGACGACCAGGATCTTGGTGTCGGCTCCCATGTGGAACATCACCCACCCGGACAGCAGGACGGCGAGGAGCGGGACGCAGACCGAGACGAGCGCCAGCCCGGTCAGCTGGACCGAGACGCGGGCACGCCGCAGCAACGCCGCCACCCCGAGCGCGGAAGCGAGGCTGCCCAAGGCGACGGCGAATGCGAGCGTGGTCACGGATCCAGCCGGTAGCCGACGCCCCAGACCGTCTGCAGGTGCAGCGGGTGAGCCGGGTCGATCTCGATCTTCTCTCGCAGCCGGCGGACGTGCACCGTGACGGTCCCCGTGTCGAGCGCCGCGGCGTAGCCCCAGACACGATCCATCAGCTGGTCGCGCGTGAAGACGTGCTTCGGGTGAGACGCGAGGAACCAGAGCAGGTCGAACTCCTTGGCCGTCAGGGACACCGGATGGCCTGCGCGCGTCACTTCGCGGCTGGCGCCGTCGAGGACGACCTCGCCGAATGCGAGCTGCTCCGGTGCCGGCGTGGTCGTCCCGGCGCGGCGCAGAACGGTGCGAACGCGGGCAGAGAGCTCGCGCGGTGAGAACGGCTTGGTGACGTAGTCGTCGGCGCCGAGCTCCAGCCCGACGATGCGGTCGGCTTCCTCGCCGCGCGCGGTCAACAGGATTACGGGGAGCTCAGACCGGCTGCGGATCCAGCGGCAGAGGGCGAGCCCGTCGATCCCCGGCAGCATCACGTCGAGCACGACGGCGTCGAGCTCGCTCTGCTCGATCACCGCGCGTGCGGCATCGCCGTCAGCCGCTTCGAGCGTGTCGAAGCCGTCGCGCTCCAGGTACCGCACGACTACCTCACGGACGATGGGCTCGTCGTCGACGACGAGGACTGTCGGCATGACGCCTATTGTGGCTTCCACTTCGCGTGATGTCGCGTCGCCCACTCCTCGCTGACGGTGCCGACGGTGATCCCACGCAGCGCGTGGCGGGTCGCGGGGTGGATGACGGCGAGGTAGAGGTGCCCGACGAGCAGCGCCAGCGACACGTACATGAGCCCGTCGTGGAGCACGACCGTGCTCGCGAACCGGAGGCGTGTGTTGCGCTCGCCGAACCACAGCAGCAGGCCGGACATCAGGAACAGGAGGGTGAACGCTGCGGTCAGCGCTGCGTTGATTTTCTGACCGGCGTTGAAGCGCCCTTGCGGCGTGTGCCTGCCGGCCAGCCAGCGCAGGTCGTCGGCGTCGAGCGTCTCCAGCTCGCGCGCCGTCTCGAGCATCCGGCGGCGGTTTCCGAGCATGAGCACGAGGGCCAGCGCGCAGATCCAGCCGATCCCCGACCAGAAGTGGACCTCCTGCACGAGCTGCCTGCGGGACACGAGCGTCGCGAGGCTCGGCAGGTACAACACGAGTCCCGAAGCGAGCAGCGCGAAGAAGCCGAGTGCGTTCACCCAGTGCAGCACGCGCTCGGTGCGCGAGAAGCGCTTGACGTAGCGACCGCTCACGTGCCGTATCCGTTCGAGCGTCCGACCCAGGCGTCGCGGTCGTAGCCCAGCTGCTCCCAGTAGCCGGCATCAACCCTCGGCACGAGCTCGAGCCGCTCGACCCACTTCACGTTCTTGTACCCGTACATCTCCGGGATCACGAGGCGCACGGGCGCGCCGTGCTCGCGCGGCAGCGGCTTCCCGTCCATCTCGTACGCGAGCATCACGTCGCCCAGGGATGCCTGCTGCAGCGTCAGGAAGTCGGTGTAGGGGTGCTCGGCGGAGACGAACCGGATCGCGTGGGCTGTTGCATGCGGCTTGGCAGCCGCGATGACGTCGCGGACGCGGACGCCGCCCCAGTGGACGTTCTTCACGGTCCACCCCGTTACGCAGTGGAAGGTCGAGACCTGGTCGACGCGAGGCAGCGATCGCAGGGTGCGGTAGTCGATCGTCTGCTCCGCGCCGACCAGGCCCCCGATGCTGAGGCGCCACGTGGCGGGGTCGAACGACGGCATGTGGTCGGCGACGGTGTAGATGCGCCAGCCGCCGGTCGGGAGGATCGGCACCAGGTCGGCCACCGGCGAGATCGTCCCCGAGACCGAGCTCCAGGCGCCCTTGCCCCAGAGCAGCGAGCTTGCACCGCCGGCGAGCGTTGTAAGGAAGACGCCGCGGCCGATCTTGCGCCCCGCCTCCATCACATGTGCGCCATGCCGGCGAACAGCTTCCCGCGCAGATCGCCCGGATGGGCCTTCGTGTTGACCCAGACGACGTACTTCCCGGGCGCGCTCTCGAGCAGCGAGAGCGCCTTCTTCGGGACGGCGCCGCACGCCTTTGCCTTGTAGTGCATGCCGAGGTGGGCGACGACCATGCCGTGCGCGTCGCGGATCGACGCGCTGGTGATGCCCTTGGTCGGGACGTCGAAGGTCCAGCAGAGCTTGCCCAGCGTGGCGTGCGAGGTGAAGTTGACGATCCCGTGCTCGCCCATGCCCGAGAGCCGGGCGGCGAGCTCGGGGTGCATACCGCCTGCGAGCGCGGCCGAGCTTCCGACAAGACTCGCGACCACCGTGACTGCGAGCAGCAACTTGCGCATCGATCCTCCTTCGCGGGTTGAAGAGGCTCTCACGATGCGGCCGTGGGATTTCCTCGGGGTTGCCGAAGGCTTACGAGGCCCTTAAATCACGCACCCGGTCGCTACGATCGCCGGATGGACGAGGTTCTCGCGAAGGCGGAGGAGTGGCGGGCAGCGGGCGAGGACGTCGCGCTCGCGACCGTCGTCGCCACGCGTCGGAGCGCACCGCGCCCGCTCGGCTCGAAGCTCGCCGTCACCGCTGACGGACGGATGTACGGCTCGGTCTCCGGCGGGTGCGTCGAGGCCGACGTCGCAGAGCGTGCGCGCGGTGTGCTCGGCGGCGACCCGCCTGCGGTCGCGACCTACGGCATCGCCGACGACGAGGCGTGGAGCGTCGGGCTCCCGTGCGGCGGCGAGATCGACGTGTTCATCGAGCGCTTCCAGGGCGCGCCGCCGATCGAGCACGGGACGTCGTACGTGCGTCTCTCGACGGCCGAGCGGTGGCACGAGGATGCGCGCGTGTCGACGCACCTCGAGGGCGATGTCTTCGCCGAGGAGGTCGCGCCGCCACCGCGGCTCGTCGCCGTCGGTGCGGGTGACATCGCCGAGGCGCTCTGCGCGCTCGCCAAGCCACTCGGCTGGACGACGGTCGTCGTCGATCCGCGCGCTGCACTGGCGACGCCCGAGCGTGTGCCGAGCGCGGACGAGATCCTCGTCGTCTGGCCCGACGAGATCGAAGTCGACGAGGACACTGCACTCATCTCGCTCGTGCACGAGGAGCGCATCGACCTCCCGGCGCTCCGCGCAGGCGTGGAGGGCGGCGCGTTCTACGTCGGCGCGCTCGGCTCACGGCGCGCGCAGGAGAAGCGCCGCGAGCATCTCGGCGACCTGCTCGACAGCGTGCGCGGGCCTGTCGGGCTGAACCTCGGCGGCGAGGGGCCGGGCGAGATCGCGCTCGAGATCGTGGCGGAGATCCTCGCGACGCGAAAGCGTCAGAGTGTGACCGGCGAGCGGTCGAAGAGCGCGAACGACGCCTCGACGACCGGGCCGATCGCGACGACGTAGACCAGCGTCCCGATCCCGACCTTCCCGCCGAGCAGGAAGCCGACGACGAGCGGCACCGCTTCGAGCACGCCGCGGACGAGCCCGATGCGTGCGTGCGTGCGCAGCGACAGCACGAGCATGAGCGAGTCGCGCGGCCCTGCCCCGAAGCTCGCGCCGACATACAGCGCCGTCGCGATCCCCATCAGGACGATGCCGATGGCGATCAGCACGATCCGCACCGCGACCGGGTCGTGCGCGCGATCGGTGACCCAGTCGATGCGCAACAACTGGTCGACGAAGGTGCCGACGAACACCGCGTTGGACACCGTGCCGAAGCCGATCCGCGCGCCGAGCAGCAGCCCGAGAACGAGCACCGTGACGCCGACGCAGATGTTCGCCTCGCCGAACGACAGCGGGGTGTGCTTGGCGACGCCCTGGTTCAGGACGTCCCACGGCGAGAGGCCGAGCTTCGATTCGTAGAGGCAGACGATCCCGATCGCGAAGACGAACAGCCCGGTGAAGAGCGCGACGAACCGCGTCGCCGTTCCGCCGCGGAGACGCGGTGCCGTGTGCCGTGCCATTCTCGCGACCCTATCCTGCGCTCGATGGGCGCCCTCGACGGGATCAAGGTCGTCGACCTCTCGCGCGTGCTCGCCGGGCCGCTCGTGGCGATGACGCTCGGCGATCTCGGCGCGGACGTCGTCAAGGTCGAGTCACCGCTCGGCGACGACACCCGTCGCTGGCTGCCGCCCGCCGACGCGCAGGGCCGCGCGTCGTACCATCACGCCGCGAACCGCAACAAGCGCTCGATCGTGCTCGATCTCACGCTCGAATCGGATCTCGAGCTCGCGCAGTCGCTCTGCCGTGAGGCGGACGTCGTCGTCTCGAACTTCAAGCCCGGCACGCTCGGGCGCTTCGGCCTCGCGCACGACCAGCTGCCCGAGCGCGTCATCTCGTGCGAGGTGAGCGGGATGGGCACTCTCCCCGGCTACGACCCGCTCGTGCAGGCGGTCGGCGGGCTGATGAGCATCACCGGCCCGCCCGGCTCGCCGTCGAAGGTCGGCGTCGCGATCGTCGACGTCGTCGCCGCGCTCTACGCTACGGTCGGCGTGCTCGCCGCGCTCTACGACCGTGCCTCGACCGGGCGCGGCCAGCGCGTGACCGTCGACCTGCTGCACGCGAACCTCGCGCTGCTCGCGAACCAGGCGTCGGGCTTCCTGGCGACAGGGGAGAGCCCGATCGCGCTCGGCAACGTGCATCCGAGCATCGAGCCGTTCGCGGTGTATCCGACGGGCGACGGCGAGCTGATGATCCTCGCCGGCAACGACGGCCAGTTCGCGCGGCTCGCCGGAGCGCTCGGCGACGCGTCACTGCCGGAGCGCTACCCGACCAACACCGACCGTGTCCAGAACCGTGAAGCACTGCACGCAGAGCTCGTCTCATTGCTCGCGACGCGCGGCGCGCGCGAATGGCGCGACGCGCTCAACGCAGCGGGCGTTCCCGCCGGGCCGGTGCAGACGATCGGCGAGGCGTTCTCGCTCGCCGAGTCGCTCGGCCTCGACGTCGTCGACGAGACCGACGGCGTGCGCACCGTCACGTTCCCGGTGCAGCTCTCGGAGACGCCGGCGACCGTCCGCCTACGCCCGCCCGACCTGGACGAGCACGGCGACGAGCTCAGGTTGGGCGTCTGACTATCGCTTGCGCGCGTCGACTCACGTGCGCGTCTCTGTGGGCGAAGCGCCACAGGAGGCACGGGAGCGCTCGGTTCGGACACGGAGTCTCGATTCGCATCCCGCTCTCGCGGCAGACACCTAGCGGCGGCTGCGAGCGAGATGGCGTAGGGGAAGCGTCAGCGGCTGAGCGAGGACGTAGCCGACAGGGGAGCCGATCCAGAGTAGGAGGGCGGTCTTAGAGTCGGGCATCAGGGCTGCGCCGATCAGTGGTGGTACCAACATCAATCCGAAAAACGTGAACGCGCGTGCCCAGTGAGGCTTTCGATCCTCGCTCGCTTTGCGAGCAAGGCGAGGGATGAAGAAGAGCGTCATGAGGACGGAAAGCGTGAATCCGATCGCCGCGCCAACTCCAAACGCTTCTGCATGCGACACGCGCCGATCATAGGTCGCTGACTCGCCGAGCTAGCGCGTGGCGTCTTCATTCCACGCGAAACGGCGGAGTGCGACCCGCCGTTCGCGCGCCCCGCTCAGGCGTCATTACCGAACGCGAGGATAGGCCGCCAAGGCGGCTCTGCCACACTCGACTCATGGAGTTGCTGCTGCTTTCGAACTCGACCGCTCCGGGGCGCGGATTCCTCGAGCACGCGTTGGACGAGATCGCAGATGTTCTGCAGGGGCGCAAGCGGCTTTTGTTTCTCGCGCAGGCTTCGTTCGAGCCGGAGCAGTACACCCGCGTGATGGAAGAGGCACTGCAGCCACTGCAGCTCGAGGTCGTGTCGACCCATGCCGGTGCGGACCCCGCGGCGGAGCTCGAACACGCGGATGCCGTTTTCGTTGGCGGCGGTAACTCGTTCCGGCTATTGAACGAGCTTCAACAGCTTCATTTACTCGAGTCCCTCCGCACGCGTGTGCGGTCGGGTATGCCGTACCTGGCTGCGAGCGCCGGGACGAACCTCGCCTGTCCGACGATCCGGACGACGAACGACATGCCGATCGTCCAGCCGAGCTCGTTTCAGGCGCTTGAGCTCGTACCGTTCCAGATCAACCCGCATTACCTCGACGCAGATCCAGCCAGCCCGCACCTAGGGGCATCGCGTAGTCAGCGGATCTCCGAGTTCCTCGTCCAGAACGACGTCCCTGTCGTGGCGCTGCGCGAAGGCGCGTGGCTCCGAGTTAGCGGATCGTCGGCGATCGTTGCCGGCGCCGCCGACAGCCGTCTCTTCGCGCGAGGTGTGGATCCCGTCGACCTTGCCTCCGGTAGCGACATCTCAACGCTGCTGCAAACCCGCCCGCGCTACGACACGCCGCTCAGCTGACAATCCGGACGCCGAGCCGGTCTTCACGGTGCATTCCTGAACCCTGCCGCAGCCGAGACGGCTGTCGCGTGGCGAACTACGTCGTATGGTCTCGGCGTTAGAGGGTTACGCCGGCGCCGTCAGGATGGTGCTTTCGGCAGACGAGATGTCCGTTGTCAGGATGCGGATGCCACTCCATCCGCCAGCAGCCGCGGACGTGGCAGTTGTGTTTCCGCAAAAAGAGGTAGAGCGTGCTCGCAAACGCCGTGATCAGCGTGATGTCCGCCAGCGGACCGCTGATGAAGTTGTAGCCACCGTGGGTCGGCCAGTGAATCACGGTGTGGAGCGAAGCTGCCAACGTCACCCGCCGAGCCTAGCGCCAACTCAGACGTCATTCCCGAGCGCTGGCGCAGGCAGCATCCCGAATCGCATCCCGCCGCTCTCCCGTCAGGGGAGGGACCACGCGTACGGGCCGATTACAGAGGACGCTGCCGACATCCCCGCGCCGCTGACTAGGCCGCAGCCAGAACTCCGCGATGCTCAAGCGTCCGTTACGGCGTCGGATGAGTCATAAGCCAACGACCTGGCAGTCGACCTCGATCAGGAATGGCTGACGCTCCGGCTCCTCCCAGTAAAGGTCGAGATGCGGATAGGGCTCGTCCGCCCGTCGAACTCGAACATCTTCCGCGAGGAGGTGTTCGAGGAGATCGCGCTCGCTCGACGTGCAACACGAAGAGTCACAGCCATCAGGCCGCCCGTAGACAACGCGTGTGTTGTCTTGGTGCTCGCGCACGCGATCGGGCTGCGAACCGTCGTTCGCGTCCCGAGCTCAGGCGAAGCTGATCTCGACCGCGACGCCCGCCTTCTTCAGCAGTGCCGAAAAGGGGCACCCGGCGTCGGCCTTCGCGAGCGCCTCGTCGAGCGCCGCCTGATCGGCGCCGTCGACCTGCGCGCGCACGGTCACGTGCGACGCGACGATCTGGTGGCCTTCGCCCTCGACCTCGTCCATGACGATCTTCGTCGTCACGTCGAGTCGGCCCGGCGGTGTCCCTGCCTGCGTCAGCTCGCTTGCGAGCGACATCGTCAGGCAGCCGCCGTGCGCCGCTGCGAGCAGCTCCTCGGGGCTGGTCTTCCCCTCGGCCGCCCCGATCCGCGTCGGCAGCGAGAACGGCAGGTCGGTGAACGCGCCCGTCCCGGCGCTGATCGCGCCCTGGCCGCGGGCGACGTTGCCCTCCCATGCGATCTCGGACGTCCGCTCGATCCTCGGCATCGCTACTCCTCTTCTCCGGTGGGGACGGCGGCGAGCGTGCCGTCGGGGTAATAGGCCTCCGCGGGCGAGCCGGCCGGCCGGAAGACGCCGAGTACGCGCATCTCCGAGTCTCCGGTGTTCGCGAGGCAGTGGACGAGCGTGCGCGGCAGGTGCACGCACGAACCCGGGCCGAGCGGCGCGGTCTCGCCGCCGATCACCAGCTCGCCCTGCCCTTCGAGGACGTAGATCACCTCGTCGTACTTGTGGAAGTGGTCGGGTGCGCGGCCGGGCGGGATCAGGCCGACGAACTGGGTGACGGAGGGGCAGTCGGGCCCGAGCAGGAACGAGCGCCCTGCCGTTGCCGTGCCGTGCTCGGCTTCGCCGAGATCGACCACGGCGTGCCCCTCGGACGGGTCCGGCTCGTGGATCAGCACCGAGATCGCCTTCGCGTCGCCGGACGCGCTCCAGCGCGTGCCGCGCGAGACGAACAGGGCGACACCGGGGCGGAGATCGTGCTCCTCGCCGCCGATTGAGACCCTGCCTGCGCCTTCCAACACGTAGAGAACCTCGTCGCGGCCGTCGTCGCCGTGGTCGCCGTTCAGCGGCAGCAGGCGCTGCGTGAAGTGCTCGACCTCGAAGAGCCGTCCGTTCTCGCAGGCGGCCGAATCCATCGCATAGCGCACGGGCAGAATCTAGTTGATCGAGATTTGATCATTGACATAGCTGTCGTTCACTATGAGACTCGTTCAATAGCGCAGCCCCCCGGAAACCGCACGTTGCCCGTTTGGGCAAGGAGGAAAAGTATGAAGAAGGCGATCGGCCTCGCCCTCGCGCTCCTCGCGACCGCCATTGTGGCCGCGAGCGCGCAAGGGGCACCGAAGGCCTCGGCCGCATCAGCGGCCACTGGTTACAGCTGTAGCAAGACGATCACACTGCCGTTCCTCACCCCGATCACCGGTGGTGCTGGCTTCCTCGGCGCCGAGCAGATGAGCTGGGCGAAGTACGCCGTGGCGACGCTTGCCAAGCCGTTGCACCTGAAGGTCAAGCTGGTCGGCGGCGACACGCCCGTCGAGCAGGGCCCGGCGCCCGCTCAGACGCTGGCGCAGAAGTACGTCGGCGACCCGAGCGTCCTCGTGGTGCTTG
>DASZBP010000252.1:0-2051 GCA_035943915.1 Gaiellaceae bacterium
ACAGCTCGTCGCGCGAGTGCACCTTGTTGCGGTGCAGCAGCAGGTACTCCAGCAGCGCGTACTCTTTGGCGGTGAGATGGATCGCCTGACCGGCGCGCGTGACCTCGTGGCGGTCGCGGTCCATCACGAGATCTTTCACCGTCAGCACGTTCTCGTGCGGGTCGCGGTCGCGCAACCGGGCGCGGATGCGCGCGAGCAGCTCTTCGATCGAGAACGGTTTGACGACGTAGTCGTCGGCGCCGCGGTCGAGCCCCGCGACGCGGTCGGGGATGCGGTCCTTCGCGGTGAGCATGATGATCGGGACGCGCGACTTCGCGCGCAAACGCGATGCGACTTCCATCCCGTCGAGCTTGGGCAGCATCAGGTCGAGCACGACGAGATCCGGTTCCTTGAGCGCTTTCTCGAGCCCGGACAGGCCGTCCGCGGCGGTGTCGACCTCGTAGCCTTCGTGCTCGAGCTCCAATTTGAGCACGCGCGTGATCTGCGTGTCGTCCTCGACGAGCAGGATCTTGTACTTGCGGTGCTCCTCGGCGGCGGACGTCGCGGCGTTCACCGCGCCTCGATGCGGCTGCGCGTCGAGGGGACTGATAGCTGCGAGATCCACCACGCCGCGGACATGCCGACGGCCAGCCAGAGCACGGTATAGGTGGAGGTGAGCTCGCCGGTCGTCCGCACGGCGTAGGCCGCCACGTCGGCGAGCTGGTCGCCGGCGAGCGGCGAGGTCGCGAGCATCCAGGTGACCCAGGCCGCGATCGCGACCACCGTCCCGATCACCCACGTTTCCCAGTTGCGCATGGCGGGCTCGGGACGGTAGACCGTCGCGGCCATGACGCGCGCGTGGAAGCCGGCCGGGGGTTCGGCCAGCGGGAGCGCCGCGAGCGCGCGGTCGAGGGCGTCGTCGTCGTGATTGCTCATATGTTCTGGTGTCTCGAAGCTGCTCATAGGCTCAAGGCCTTTCTAAGCTGTTCTTTCGCCCGAAAGAGGTGCGTTTTCACCGTTCCGAGCGGAAGGTTTAACACGGTTGCAATCTCCTCGTACTGCTTCCCTTGCAGATGGTACAGCGTGATGACCGCGCGGTACTTCTCGGGAAGCTCGTCGATCGCGGCGTGGAGCCGCCGCGCCTCGTCGTTGCGCTCGGCGAGAGCCTCGGGGCCGGCCGACGGGTCGGCGCGGTCCGGGAGCTCGTCGCGGGAGAGCCGTTTGCGCTTGCCGAGCCGGTCGCAGCACGCGCGGTAGCAGATCGTGAAGATCCAGGTCGAGAACTTCGCGCCCGGCCGGAACGTGCCCAGTGCCCGGTAGGCTTTGAAGAAGGCCTCCTGTGCCGCGTCCTCGGCTTCGGTGGCGTCGTGGAGGGTTCGGACGGCGAGGTGGTAGACGGCGCGCTCGTATCGCGACACCAGCTCGCCGAAGGCCTCCGGCCGGCCCGCGAGGGTAGCCGCGATCAGCGCCTGGTCGTCGACGACCGGCGCGGCTAACGGCGGGTCCACCGCGAGGGCGAGTCCCATGGTGCCCCCATGTACGCCGGAGCGCTCCCCCGGTTTCGCCGAAACTCCGCAGCCGACGGGTCGTACATGGGGCATGATTTCCCGCTCAACCCTCATCGGCGCCTTGGTCGTCGTCGAGCTCGCCATCGTCGGGCTCGCCACCGAGGCAGTTGCCGGCGGCAGCATCTTCCCGCGGATGGGCCCGCCCGCGCCGCCCCAACTCGGATTCGGAAGCGAGTCCGCCGGCGCGCTCCATCGTTCGTTCGTGGCCGGACCGGCCCCGCACGTCGTGATCGACGTCAAAGACGTCGATGTCGTCCTTCAAGCGGGCAGCGGTGCCGCGGTGCGCATCGACGAGACGCTGGAGCGGTGCTGGTTCTTCGGGGGCGGCGACGTCCCGCCCGTCACGGCGCAGCAATCGCTCGACGGCGTGCGGGTCGCCACGTCCGGCGCGAACGACGCGCACCTCCAGCGGCACGAGCTGCGCATCACCGTACCCGCGACGGCGCAGGTCGAGTTCGCCAGCGCCGGCAGCATCGACGTCAGCGGACTGCGCACGAAGCTGCT
>DASZBP010000253.1:0-9738 GCA_035943915.1 Gaiellaceae bacterium
GGCACGAAGAAGGAGCTGTACCTCTCCGTCGTCGCCCGTTGCTTCCGGCGCACGCTCGAGCTGATGCAGCAGGCGGCCGAGGGCAAGCGGGGCCACGACGCGCTCGACGCGATCGGCCTGGCCTACGGCGAGCTCCTGGCCACGGATCGCACCTACCTGCGGGCCCAGCTGCAGTCGTACGCGGCCTGTGACGACCCCGACATCTGCGCGGTCGTCCAGCAGGGCTACGGCGATCTCGTCACGTACGTCGAGCGCGTGTCCGGCGAGACGCCGGAGATCGTCGCCGAGTTCTTCGCCAAGGGGATGCTGATGAACGTCATGGCGTCCATGCAGCTGAGCAACCCGACCGAGCCCTGGGCCGTGCGCCTGCTCCAGGGCTGCAAGCAACCCGTCTAGTTCTCTCTTTTTTGCCTCGGAGGTAAGTAATGACTCACAAAGTAAGTGCAGCGATGACCTGGTGGACGTTCGCGATCACCTCGCTCGCCCTCTTCATGGTCACGCTCGACAACCTCGTCGTCACGACGGCGATCCCGGTGATCCGCCGCGACCTGCATGCCGGCGTCAGCGGGCTCGAGTGGACGGTCAACGCGTACACGCTGACCTTCGCCGTGCTCCTGCTGACCGGGGCGGCGCTCGGCGACCGCTTTGGCCGCCGCCGGCTGTTCGCGATCGGGGTTGCGATCTTCACCGCGGCCTCAGCGGCGGCAGCGCTCGCGCCTTCGATCGCCGCGCTCGATGTCGCGCGTGCCGTGCAGGGCGTCGGCGGCGCGATCGTCATGCCGCTCACGCTGACGCTCCTTTCAGCTGCCGTGCCGACAGAACGCCGCGGCGTGTTTCTCGGCGCGTGGGGCGGCATCAGCGGGCTTGCGGTCGCGTTCGGGCCGCTCGTCGGCGGCGCCGTCGTCAGCGGGTTCTCGTGGCACTGGGTGTTCTGGCTCAACGTCCCCGTCGGCATCGCGCTGCTCGCGCTGACGCCGCGCCTCCAGGAGTCGAAGGGCCCGTTCGGGCGCGTCGACCTCGGCGGCCTCGTGCTCGCAAGCGGCGGTCTTTTCGGGATCGTGTGGGGCCTCGTGCGCGGGAACTCCGTCGGCTGGTCGTCGCCCGAGATCATCGGCGCACTCGTTGCGGGCGCGGTCGTCACGGCTGCATTCGTCGCGTGGGAGCTGCGCGTCGAGTATCCGATGCTCCCGATGCGCTTCTTCCGCGATCGCACGTTCGCGCTCGCGAACGTCGCGTCGATGCTGATGAGCTTCGGGATGTTCGGCTCGATCTTCCTGCTCGCGCAGTTCTTCCAGACAGTGCAGGGCTACTCGCCGCTCGGCTCGGGGCTGCGGATCCTCCCGTGGACTGCGATGCCGATGGTCGTCGCGCCGATCGCCGGTGCGCTCTCCGACCGCATCCCGGCGTCGCGCATCATCGGCACGGGTCTCGCGCTGCAGGCGATCGGCCTCGGCTGGATGGCGGCCGTGTCGTCGCCGACGATGCCGTACTCGTCGCTCGTCATCCCGTTCGCGATCTCCGGCATGGGGATGGGGATGTTCTTCGCGCCGATCGCGAACGTCATCCTCGGGACCGTGCGCACCGAAGAGGAAGGTCAGGCGTCGGGTGCCAACAACGCGATCCGCGAGCTCGGCGGCGTCTTCGGCGTCGCGGTCCTCGCCTCGGTGTTCGCACACTACGGCGGCTATCGCACCGGCACCTCGTTCGTGAACGGCATGACGCCCGCCGTATGGATCGGCGCGGCCGTCGTCGGCGTCGGCTCGGTCGCCGCGTTCGCGATCAAGCGCCGCTCCCGCGTCGAAGCGGGCGACGCGCAGCCTGCGTTCGACCTTGCCGCCTAGTCGACTCGCACGCGTGTCGCGGCCGCCGCAACGGCGGCCGCGAGCGCGGCGAGGATCACGAACGAGACGCGGAGCGAGCTCGCCTGCGCCACGCCGCCGACGAGCGGCGGCCCGAGGAGCAGCCCTGCGTAGCCGAGCGTCGTCACCGTCGCGACGGCGGAGGCGGAGCGCCGACCGCCCGCGCCGAAGACGATCGGCGCGTTGAGCGACACGCCGGCGCCCGCGAGGCCGATGCCGGCGAGCGCGACGGCTGACACCGGAGCGGACGCGACCACGACGCAGCCGATCGCCGCGAGTGCAGCGCCGGCGACGAGCGCCGTGCGGTCTGCGACCCGCACCGCCTGCCCGAAGAAGCGCCCCGCCGCCATCGACGCGCCGAACACGCCCGGGCCGAGCCCGCTCACGGCCGGGTGCGCGTGGAGCTGCCGCTCGAGGAACAGCGCGCTCCAACTTTCGACGCCGCCCTCGATGACGAACGCCGCCGCGCCGATCAGCCCGATTGCGATCAGCACGCGCGAGAACCGCAGTCCGTGCTGTTCCGGCGCGCTGACGGGGCCGCTGTCGGTCGCCGTCCACAGGCCGACGAGCGCGATCAGCGCGGACGCGACGAGGAGGATCGACTCGCGGCCCGCGCCGGCGCTGCGTGCAAGGCCCGCTCCGACCGCGCCGACGAGCACGCCGACGGAGTAGAGGCCGTGCGCGAGCGGCATCACGCGCGCGCCGCTCAGCGTCTCGATGCGGGCCGCGCTCGCGTTCATCGCGACGTCCATCGAGCCGGTCGTGGCGCCGGTGACCGCGAGCGTGACGATCAGCACGGGCAGCGAAGTCGCGAGCCCGGGTAGCGTCGTCGCCGCCGCGAACGCGAAGCAGGTGAGCGTCACGGCGCGCACGCCGAAGCGGTCAACGAGTGGGCCGGCCGCGAACAGCATCGTCGGGATCGCTGCGAGCGTGACGAAGAGCAGCGCGAAGCCGAGCGATCCCTTCGACACGTGCGTTGCGCGCTGAACGCTCGGCAGCACGGATGCCCATGCGCCCCAGAAGAGCCCGAGCGCCGTGAACGCGGCGAGTGTCGGCGCCCTACGGGGCACGGAGCTCGTACACGGTGCGCTTCGCGTCGCGCGAGCGCGGCCGCAGCCCCAGCTTCTCGGCGACGCGCGCGGAGGGCGGGTTGTCGCCTTCGATGTAGGCCGTGACGTGGTCGGCGCCGACGCGTGCCCAGACATCCTCGATCGCGGCGCGCATGGCCTCGGTCGCGATGCCCTCGTTGTGGCGGCTCTCGACGATCAGCCAGCCGACCTCGACCTCGTCGGTCGCGATCCCGTCGCAGCCCTCGTGGGCGAAATGCACCTCCGCGCCGCCGACGAACTCGCCGCCGTCGAAGATCGCCCAGTGGCCGAAGCCGTGCTCGGCCCAGGGCGCCTCGGCGTACGTGCACTCGCGCTCGTGATACCGGCCGATGTACGAGGTGTCGAGTGGGATGAGTGTCAGGCGTTCGGTGCGAAGCTCCACACGGGTCAGACTACGTGCCAGTCCCGCGGCAGCCCGAGCGGCGTCCACTCGGCCGGCGGCCGCCATTCCTCCCAGCCCGTCGGCCATGGCGCCTCAGCGATCACGCGCTCACCCTCGGCGCGGAACGCGTCTGCATCGCGCTCGCTGAACGCGCCGAGCTCGACGAGACGCACGAGGTCATCCTCGTCCTTCCAGTGCCAGACCCCGTCCGGGTCGATGACGACGTCGAGCGCCCAGTCGGTCGTGTCGAAGCAGCGGCCGCTGACGACGAGCGGGGCCTGCAGGTTCACGTACCAGCCGACGAAGCTCCAGTCCTCGTCCCACATGAGCTCGACGGTGTGGGCCTCGCCCTCGCGCATGAAGCGCAGGGCGTGCGTGCGCTCCCAGATGTGATCGAACGGCGGCTCGTCGCTGGCCCAGCGCTCGAGGTCGTGGTGCATCACCTTCGACTGGTTGCCCGGCTGGCAGTACAGCCCGTGGCGCCCGTCCCACATGCCTGCGTAGCGATTCGCCGTGCACCAGCGGACGTTGCCGCGGAAGATGCTCCGCAGAAGGTCGATGTCGCCGACCCGCACGAGGCGAGACCCTACGGCGGACGCGTTAGGGTCGTGTGAGATGGACGTATCGGTTGTTGTGACGGTGCTGGACGAGGAAGGCGCAATGCGCGAGCTGTACGAGCGCATGGCGTCGTCTCTCGACGGCTACGACTGGGAGGCGATCTTCGTCGACGACGGCTCGACGGACGGCACCTTCGCGCAGCTGCGCGACCTGCACGCCGTCGACCCGCGCGTGCGCGTCGTGCGCTTCAAGCGCAACTTCGGTCAGCACCCGGCGATGCACGCGGGAATCGCGCGGGCGCGCGGCGCGCGCATCGTGACGATGGACGGCGACCTGCAGAACGAGCCGGAGGACATCCCGAAGCTGCTCGACGTGCTGGCTACGGCGGACGTCGCCTCCGGCCGGCGGATCGCTCGCAAGGACTCGCCGGGCCGCACGCTGCCGAGCCGGGTCATCAACGCGATGCTCCGCCGCTTCACGCACGTTGACATCACCGACTTCGGCTGCGCGTTCAACGCGTACCGTCGCGAGGCGATCGAGCCGCTGCTCGGCGCGATCGGGCGCCAGAAGTTCACGAAGGCGCTCGTCCTGCAGAGCGGCGTCTCGGTGCGCGAGGTCGACGTCTCGCATGCGCCCGCCGCCTCGGGGTCGCGCTACTCGCCTCTGCGCCTCGTGCGGCTCGCGCTGCACGTGGTCGCCGGCTTCTGGCCGCAGCCCGTGCAGTGGATCGGCGTCTCGCTCGGGCTCGCCTGCTCGCTCGCCGCCGGCGCGCTCGGCATCTACGGCGTCGCGTACTGGATCGTCCACGCGAATTTCCCGGGGCCGCTCTTCGCGGGCGCGGGTATCGTGGCCGTCCTCGGGGTTCAGGGATTCGTCCTGGCGCTGATCGGCGAGTCGCTGGGCCGCATCCAGCGCGACGTCGAGGGCAGGCCGCTGTACACGATCGAAGAGGAGCTATGAGCAAGCGCGTACTGGTGACCGGCGGCGCGGGATTCATCCCGTCGAATTTCATCCGACACCTGCTGGAGCACACCGACCACGAGGTCGTGTCGCTCGACGCGCTCACGTACGCCGGCAACATCGACAACCTCGCCGACGTCATGAGCCACCCGCGCCTCGCGTTCGTGCACGGCGACATCCGCAACAAGGATCTCGTCCGCGAGCTCGTCGACGGCGTCGACGTCATCGTCAACGCGGCTGCCGAGTCGCACGTCGAGAAGTCGATCGTGCACGGTGCATCCGAGTTCGTCACGACAAACGTCGAAGGCACGCAGATCCTGCTCGACGCGATCCGCGCCGTGCCGATCGAGCGCTTCATCCTCATCTCGTCGTCGGAGGTGTACGGCACCGCCGAGCGCGCGCCGATGGACGAGGAGCACGCGCTCAACCCGCGGTCGCCGTACGCAGCGACGAAGGCGGGCGCCGACCGGCTCGCCTACTCGTACTGGACGACGTACGACCTGCCGATCACGATCATCCGCCCGTTCAACAACTACGGGCCGCGCCAGCACCCGGAGAAGGTCGTGCCGCGCTTCATCACACAGGCGCTCTCCGACGAGCCGCTCTCGATTCACGGCGACGGGCACGCGTCGCGCGACTGGCTGTACGTCGCCGACGACGCGGAGGCGATCGAGGCGGCGATCACCGCGCCGATCGACACGATTGCGGGCGAGGTCATCAACCTGGCGACCGGCATCGACATCTCGGTCACCGACATCGCGGACCTCGTGCTGCGCGTGCTCGGAAAGCCGCAGGAGCTGCGCGAGCACGTTGCGGAGCGGCTCGGTCAGGTCGACCGGCATATCGGCTCCGTCGACAAGGCGGAGCGGCTGCTCGGCTGGCGCGCGAGAACATCGTTCGAGGACGGCCTCGAACGCACCGTCGCCTGGTATCAGGAGAATGAGGCGTGGTGGAGAGCGATCCTCGCTCGCGGGTCAGCCGCCTACTCGTCCTAGGGGCTGGGCCTGCGCAACTCGGGCTGCTCGAGGCCGCGCACGCGCGCGGGCTTTGGCTCGCCGTGGTCGACCGCGACACGACCGCCCCGGGATTCCAGCTAGCGAGCCGCCGCTGCATCCTCTCCACCGAGGACGAGCCGGCGATCGAGCGGCTCGCATCGGCGCTCGAGATCGACGGCGTGATCTCGCCGGGCACCGACTGGCCGGTCGCGGTCGCCGCGCGCATCGCCGAGCGGCTCGGCCTGCCACATCCGATCGATCCGCAGACGGCGGTGCGCGCGACGAACAAGATCCGCCAGCGCGAGCGCCTCGCCGAGGCCGGTGTGCCGCAGCCGCGGTCGTGGATCGTCGGCGGCGACGACGACCTGCCGGATGCCGACCTTCCGGTCGTTGTCAAGGCGCCCGACCGGCAGGGGCAGAAGGGTCTGACGCTCGTCGAGGACCGGGCCGCGTTGGCCGAGGCGGTCGAGACGGCCCGCGGCGCCGCGCGCAGCGGCCTCGCGCTCGTCGAGGAGCTCGTCGACGGCCCGGAGGTCACCGTGATCGGCTTCTCCGTCGGCGGCGAGTACGCCCCGCTCGCGGTCACCGACCGGATCGTCGCCGACCCGCCCGCCTTCGGTGTCGCGCTCGCACATGTCTTCCCGAGCCATGTCGGGGGTCAGGCCCCAGACGTGGCCCGCGCGGCCGTTGCCGCGCTGGGCATCGAGAACGGCCCGACATACACGCAGCTGCGGATCGGCCCGGACGGGCCGCAGGTGATCGAGGTCGCCGCGCGGCTCGGCGGCGGGCACGACGCCGAGCTTGTCGAGCGCGCGACGGGGGTGCGCCTCAACGACCTGACGATCGACGCCGCGCTCGGCCTGCCCGTCGAGCTGCCAGTGCCGATCGAGCAGCCGGGCGGCGTGGTGACGCGCTTCCTGGTCGCTCCGGCCGGCGTGCTGGAGCGGGTCGAGGTGCCGGAGGGCATGCCGGGCGTCGAGCGCGTGCGGATCTACCGTGAGCCCGGCTATGTGCTGGCGCCGCTGCGCCGGGGCAGCGACCGTGCCGGCGCTGTCCTCGCCACCGGCGACTCCCGCGACGAGGCCGTCGCGCGCGCGGACGTCGCCGCAGAGCGCATACGCTTCATCACCGCGGATGCCGGAGCTCTCGTCTAAGAGGCAGTCCTTTTTGTCGTTTCAGCCTCCCGCGCTCGACGAGCGCGAGATCGAGGCCGTCGCCGAGACCCTGCGTTCAGGCTGGCTGACCACCGGCCCGCGCACCGCCGAGCTCGAGGCGCGCATGCGCGACTACCTGCAGGCCGAGCACGTGCTCGCGGTGGCGTCGGGGACGGCGGCGCTGCACATGTCGCTCGTCGCGCTCGGCGTCGGGCCCGGCGACGAGGTGATCACCACCTCGGTCACGTGGCCGGCCACTGCGAACGTGATCGTGCACTGCGGCGCGACGCCCGTCTTCGCCGACATCCGCGACGACACGCTGAACATCGACCCCGAGTGCGTGCGCGAGCTCGTCAACGAAAGAACGAAGGCGATCGTCCCCGTCGACCTGTACGGGCAGCCCGCCGATTACGACGAGCTGATCGCGCTCGGCTTGCCGATCGTCGAGGACGCGGCGCACGCGGCGGAGTCGGTGTACCGCGGACGCAAGGTCGGCTCGTTCTCCGACCTGACGTGCTTCTCGCTGTACGCAACGAAGAACATCGCCGCCGGCGAGGGCGGGCTGATCGCCACCAACCGCAGCGACCTTGCCGAAGCGCTCGACGACCTTCGCGTGATGCGCCGTGGGCACGGGTCGCTGTACGACATCGCAGTGCCGGGTTACAAGGCAAACCTCAGCGACGTGCTCGCTTCGATCGCGCTCGTGCAGCTCGACAAGGTCGACGATCACGCCGCCATCCGCCGCCGGCATGTCGCGCTGTACGACGAAGGGATTGCGGATCTCGACGGCGTCGCCCCGGTGGCGCGCGACCCCCGAGACGGGCACGCGAACCATCTCTATGTCGTGCGCGTCACGTTCGCGGATCGTGACGAGGTGCAGCGCGCGCTGGCGGACGAGAACATCGGCACATCGATCCATTTCCTGCCGGTGCACCAGTTGACCGCGTACCGCGACCGCCTCGCGACGCACCAGCCACCGCTTCCCATCTCCGAGCGCGCGGGCCGCGAGGTGCTGTCGCTGCCGTTGTCGCCGGCGCACAGCGACGACGACGTGCGCGATGCGATCGCCGCGCTGCGGCGCGTGCACGAGCGGCTCAGCTGATGAAGCGTTCCCTCCGGATCGCGGCGACGCTGCTCGTCACCTCGGCTGCGCTCGCGTACATCCTCACGCAGATCCACATCGTCAAGACGTGGCACATCATCGAGAACGCGAGCATCCCCTGGCTCGTGGTCTCCGCTGCGATGACGCTCGTCACCGTGCCGCCGATGGGCGTCCGCTGGCACATCCTCCTGAAGGCGCGCGGCGTCCCCGAGTCGGTCGCCTGGCTGACGCGCACGTACTTCGTGTCGTACGCCGTGGGACAGGTGCTTCCAACCTCCGTCGGCGGCGACGCGTCGCGGATCTTCGAAACCGCCCGCCGTCATCCGGGCCGGATCACGCCGATCACCGGCTCGGTGCTGCTCGAGCGCGCGCTCGGACTCGCCGTAACGCTCGTGCTCTCGGGCGTCGGGTTGATCCTCGCGATCGGCCGCTACCCGATCGGCGCGTACATCGGCGTCGAGATCCTCTTCGTCGTTGGTGTCATCGCCGCGGGGTTCGTCTTCTTCTCCCGGTCGATACGTAGCCGACTTCGCTTCGCGATGCCGTACGCGCGGCGTTTCCGGCTGGAGACTCCTGCGCGTGCGGTGTACGACGGGCTGCACGGCTACCGCAACCACCCCGGCCCGCTCTTCCGAGTCGCGCTGATCACGACCGGCGCGCAGCTGTGTCGCGTCGTCGCGATCTACGCATCGGGCCGTGCGGTCGGAATCCACCTCGGCCTGCTGCCGTACGTCGTGCTCGGCCCGCTGCTCTTCCTCGTGATGCTCGTGCCGTTCACCGTGAACGGGATCGGCGTGCGCGAGGCGTTCTTCATCAGCTTCCTCGGCAAGTTGGGCGTCGCGCACGACCAGGCGTTCGCATGCGGCTTCCTGTTCTTCCTGATGACGATCCTGCTTGCGCTTCCCGGCGTCGGCGTGGTGCTGTGGGAGACGTTCGCCGGCCGACGGCGCGCGCAGCCTGTAGCCGATGCCTGACGTAACCGTCGTCGTCGTCACCTACAACGCGCTGCCGTGGCTCGAGCGGTGCCTCGACTCCGTGCGCGGCGAAGACATCGTCATCGTCGACCACGGTTCGACCGACGGCACGCTCGATCTCGTGCGCGAGCGCGGGCTGCGGCTCATCGAGCAGGACAATCGCGGCATGGGCGGGGGCAACAACGCCGGCATGCGCATCGCCGAGGGCCGCTACTTCTTCCTGCTCAACTCCGACGCCTGGGTCGTCGGCGACGGACTGCGCGAGATCGTTGCGTTCGCAGAAGGGCGCCCGCGCGCAGCCGTTGTCGCTCCCCGGCTGCTGAATACCGACGGCACGCTGCAGCGCTCCGTGCGCGGCGAGCCGTCACTGTGGGCGCTCGCGACCGAGTACCTCTTCATCCGCAAGCTGGCGTCGGGCTCGCCGCGCTTGAACCCGTTGTACGCCGGCGGCTTCGCACATGACGAAGACCGGCAGGTGGAGTCGCTGTTCGGTCCCGCGCTGCTCGTGCGCCGCGAGGCGGCAGACGAGGTCGGGCTCTTCGACGAGTCGTTTTTCATGTTCAGCGAAGAGGTCGACTGGCTCACGCGCTTCCGCCGCGCCGGATGGGAGGTTTGGTTCACGCCGCGCGCGGAGGTGATGCACGT
>DASZBP010000254.1:0-2491 GCA_035943915.1 Gaiellaceae bacterium
CGGGCGAATGACGTGATCCGCGAGCTATGCAACATCTGCGGCACCGCGATCGCGATGCTCAAAGGCATTCCGTATGAGCGAGCCAGCGACGACGTCGAGCGAGTCCTCGGGTGACGGCGAGACGTGTGGGGGCCTTTCTGACGGGGGCTAACGGCGGCTAACGGCGGCTAACGGCGGCTAAGGGCGGCTAACGGCACAGGAACCGTCGTTCGCGTCTCCTACTCGGCCGGGCTTCTGAGGCCGAGGATCGGCGCCTCTCCGTCGCGAAGGGTCGTCGCCTCCACGGTGTAGTCGCCGCCTGCAGTCCGTAGTTCGGGCAGAACGTCCACGTTGGGGCCGGTCACGCGGTAGAGACCGTTTCCGTCGAGGTAGCCCTCGCCGAAGTCGACTACGTCGCCCACCTGAGGCCGCTGATCGAGGTGCCAATGCACCTTGTGCTGCGGGTTAATCCAGAAGGCGTATTCGGCCACCGGCGCAACCCTACAACTGCAGGTCGACAACCATGGGCCGCGACCGCATCCCGCCGTTGCGGTCGACCCGATGGGGGTTAGAGGCGGCCCGATACGGTGCACGCTGTGAGCCACCTGGAGGACGCATCGGGTGCCGTGGTCTGCGTGCATGACGAGCATGAGCACAATCAGGAGGGTCGGGACGACCGCGCCCCCGACGACCTTCACGACCACAGAGACGACCGTCACGGTCACGACGGTCATGGCCACTCTCACGGCTTAGTCGATCGGTCGATCCTGCGGTCGCGAGACGGTGTCAAGACCGTCTCGATAAGCCTCGCTGTACTCAGCGCCGCCGCGGTGATCCAAACGATCATCTTCATCGCGACTGGCAGCGTGGCGCTCCTCGCCGATCTGATCCACAACTACGGAGATGGTCTCACCGCGATCCCGCTCGGGATTGCCTTCTACCTTCGGTCGGCGCGGGGAGAGCGTTGGGCCGGCCTCGGCGTCGTGCTTGCGATCTTCATCTCCGCGATGGTGGCGCTCTACGAGACGATCATGCGATTCATCCATCCGCAGCACCTGACACACCTTTGGGTGCTCGCAGCCGCAGGTGTCGTCGGCTTCATCGGCAACGAGATCGCCGCTCGAGTGCGTCTTCGCGGCGGCAAGCGGCTCGACAGCCCCGCGCTGATCGCTGATGGCAACCACGCACGCATCGACGGGTTCGTATCCCTCAGCGTGATCGCCAGCGCCGCCGTTGTCGGTCTCGGTATCCGTGTCGCCGACCCGATCATCGGACTCGTCATCACCGTGGTCATCTTGAAGATCACCTGGGACTCATGGCAGACGATCCACGGCCGCCACGACCACTAGCCGAGCTTCGGCCTCACCGCGAGAGCGGGACTCGAACCTCCGATGCATCGGCCCGGACGCCGAAGCAGTCCGCCTTCGGCTGGTAGGTCAGACGGCCTATAGGCATGTCGATCCGCGCGACATACGGTCGAAGAGTGCCGCTGGCGAACCGCGACCTGCTCGCCTGGTTCGACCAGGACGAGCGCGAGCTGTGCGGGTCTTGCCACCAACATGCAGCCGTGACGTTGCCCGAGCTGGGGCGACGTTCTGCCTTGCGTGCGGGGCGGAATTCCTGAACGGTGTCGCGATCGTCGCCGAAGCGAGGAGCGATCGGCGGTCAGTCTGAAGATGCGTCGCGGAGACCTCGACCAATCCCGGAAGCCCAGAAGAGGGCAGCCTCCTCGGTCAGTGTGAGGTCGAGTGGCGCTTGTCGCGTTGCCGAACGGCGAGCGTGTTCCAGTTGAGCCCGCAGAGACATCACGCCGTCAGGTGCGGAGCTGTCCGCGTCGCGGAGGGTGAGCAGGATCGCATCGATCTGATCGCTCGTCAGCTCGAGTGTGCTGTCGTTTCGCATTCTCAGCGTGACGCCCATTGGGCTTGAGTTGTTGTCGGAGAGCCGAGTACCCAAACGCGGGTGCGCCGTCAGGACCGCCCGAATACGCCGAGAAGCGCACGGCCTTCAGGGCCGGTTAGCTCGACGGGGTTGGCTGTCGGCGGGGCGATCAGCTCGCCGTGTAGCTGCGCGACGAGAGACAACGAACCGGGGAGTGACTCCTGGCCGAGCAAGGCGGTGATCGCGGCCCGGGCGTCAGCCTCGCTAAGCGTGAGAACCGCGCCGTCACGCAGCCGGAATGCGAGTGTCTTCTCCTGGGTAGACAACGCGACGGAAATCTACCTTCGCCCTGGCATCCAGGCGAATGGCCGGGACGATCACGGTATGTCGACCGAGCGGCGCCGTCGAGTCGCTTCTTCGGCCATGTCGCGAAGAGCCACCAGCGCCGACTCGTGATGCCGTCCGCCGAGCGCCTGCAGTGCGGACGCTGCGAACGCGGCCTCGTCGATCGTGACTTTGTTGGCCGCTTCGAGGTAGCGCTCTAGCCACCGCGCCGTCACACGCGGCCGCCGCCGAGGGTCCTTCTTCGCGATGAGGGCCGTGACCTCGAGCAGGTCGCCGAGCGTCGGTC
>DASZBP010000255.1:0-3603 GCA_035943915.1 Gaiellaceae bacterium
TGCAAAACGGCATGCCCGAGAGCCTGGTTGGAACAACCACAAAGGCGGCCGGAATCCACTCACCGTCCGCACGTCTAATCATTTGGGCGCTCTCGCGGGTGCGAAAAGGGAAGGATGTCGGCGGGCGGCGGATTTCCAACGGTGAAGTCGCCAGCTCGGTGGCCCAGCAACTCGTCCACAGTCACGCCGAGAAGCTTCGCCCCGTACTCGTTAGCGGCGACGTAATTCCCGCGTCATCGAAGACGAACACGCCGAACTCGGCCGCGAACGCCCCTCGAACCCTGAGCGTTTTCTCACCTCGAGCCGCTACCTTCCAGGCGGGGTTAACAGCGTGGCCGCTACCGCATATCTCGAAGACGAATACGTCACACAGGCTCGAGTGGCGGTCTCGGAGTGGACGAAATTCCGTTCGCTTCGATCGACGGTTTGCACGTTTGTGATTGGCGTTGCGGCGACGATCGCCTTCGCGATCATCCCCGCGTGGATCAACGCGGCGCGTTGGTCCACGATGAGCTTGCAGGACAAGCTCGCCTTCAACCCGCTCGAAACCTCGGTGATCGGCGTGAGCGTCGCGCAGCTTGCGATCGGGGTGCTCGGCGTGCTGATGATGACCAGCGAGTACTCGACGGGAATGATCCGCTCGACGTTCATCGCGGTTCCCAAGCGGCTGCCCGTTTTGTGGGCGAAAGCCGGCGTCTACGGGACGCTTACGCTACTCATCACTGTCCCGGCAACGTTGATTGCATTCTTTTCTGCGCAGTCGATTCTTCACGGTCACACGCTTTTCGGCCACGGCATCTCGGTGTCGATCCATGCTCCGGGCGTCTCCCGCGTCGTTGTTGGCGGTGCGTTGTATCTCACGCTCATCGCCCTCTTCGGGCTCGGGATTGGGGCGATCCTGCGCAGTACGGCGGGGGGCATCTCGGCGTTCGTTTCGATTCTGTTCGTCATTCCGCCTGTGCTCGAACTTCTTCCGACGAGCTGGAACGATGCAATCGCCCCGTATCTGCCGAGTAATGCAGGGCAGGCGATCATGCAGTTCGGGACGCCTGATCACACCCTCGCACCGTGGACCGGCTTCGCGCTCTTCGCCGCGTACACCGCGGTGACGGTGGCGGCGGCTGCGGTGTTGTTATGGAGGCGCGACGTCTAAACGAGCGTTGCTGGTGTTTGTGGCGCTTGCCCTCGCGGGATGCGGCAGCGCGAAGCACACCGCTGCGACGACGACAGATGGCGGGCTGCCGCTCGATCGCTGGGGGACAACATGGCTCTGCAGACCGGGGATGGCAGATGATCCGTGCAGCGCACCATCGGCTTCGACCGCGGTCGCACGCGACGGATCAAAAACGAAGGAACCCGCGCCTGCCGAACGCGATCCGAAAGTCGACTGTTTCTACGTGTACCCGACGGTCAGCGACGAGTCATCGATCAACGCTGATCTCAGTCTCGGGACGCCGCAGGCCGAGGTCGCGATCGCGCAAGCGTCGCGCTTCTCGCAAGCGTGTCGCATGTACGCGCCGGTGTATCGGCAGATCACGCTGAGCGCTCTACATCACCCGGCGCGCATCACGCTTGCAGACGCCTTAACGGCTTACAACAGCGTGCGTGCTGCGTTCCGCACCTACCTCACGCACTACAACGCCGGGCGCGGGATCGTGTTCATCGGCCACTCGCAGGGCGCATCCATTTTGATCAAGCTGCTCAAAGATCAAGTCGACAACAACCAGACGCTGCGCCGCAAACTCGTATCCGCGATTTTGCTCGGTGGGGACGTAACGGTGGAGAAGGGCCGCAGCGTCGGCGGAGATTTCAAGCACTTGCCGCTGTGTCACTCGGCCGCGCAGACAGAGTGCGTCGTCGCCTATTCGAGCTTCGCGAGCAAGCCGCAAAAGAACAGCCAGTTCGCACGGACAACCTCAGACTCCGGTGTCGCCCTGCTCGCCCCGCACATGCTGCAACCAAACATCGCGATTGCATGTGTGAACCCAGCCGCGCTCGCGGGCGACAAACCCTTCCTCGATCCGTACGTACCGTCAATCTTCCTGCAGTTCCTAGGCGCAGGAGTCGCTCCGCAAGTAAGCACGCCATGGGTGTCGTTCCCAGGCGAATACGCAGCCGCCTGCAAAACATCCGGCAACGCGACCTGGCTACAGATACGACGCACCCCAGGAAGCCGCGACCAGCGCCCGCCGCTCGCAGAGCTGAGCGACCCGACTTCGGGCCTGCACATCCTCGACGTGAACATCGCGCTCGGCAACCTCGTAAGCCTTGTACGCGACGAAGCCGCGGCTTACCGCGGATAGGTCAACCGCGACCTGTGCCAGTGTTCCGGAAAGACGCCTGAGCCGCGGAAGCGTGAACGGTGGTTCTATGACCGCTCCTGATCCCGAGTCGTCAGTCGTGGTCGCCACGGGTGGTCCGGGTGAGCCATAGCGAGCGCGTCATCGAGCCAAACGCAGTCGCGTTTGCCGAGCAATGGAAGCATCGCGTCGAAGTCCCGCTGATCCTTGTCTCGCGGCGCCTTCGCCTTGTGCAGCAGGACAACGGATGGACGAAGGTAGGGAATCCCCTCGATCGTCTGGCCGAGTTGGTCGAGCGGGAGCGAGATGCGAGCGTCGCGCTTGAACAGCCACCGGCCTTTCTTGCCATGGGTCAGAAGCAGATCGAGGAACCACGGACTGTCCCCGTCTCGACGCACCCACAGTTCTGCTCGGCGCTCCTGCAACTCATCCCCCGGCAAGAGCGGTCTCAGCGTCCACGCGTGCGCTTCCCAAACGTCGAACTCCGACCGACATGAATTTGACCGCTCGAGATTCTTCATGTCGCTCCTGGCCGATCGTTCGACGGGAATCGCACGCGCTGCGCTCCAACTGCTGCGTGAGAGGAGCTCAGATCTCGACGATGCACGAGAGATTCTTGACGCGGTCGCGACGACGGACGAACCCCTTGCCGCTGAGGTCGCCGCAACCCTGGGCGCGGTGCGGGTTGTTGATGATCCGACGTCGGCGCTTGCCGAATGGGTGAACTCAGGCGACGCCGTTCCTGCCGAAGCGATGGCGGAGTTGCACAAGTCCGCCCATGCGATTCCGGCTACCGAGCTCGAACGGGCCCTGGATGCTCCCCAGCCGGAGATTCGCGCACTTGCGGTTACGGAACTTGCGGGACCCCCGGCGATCTGCGTCGTCGACAATCGTCGCATCGCCGCCGATGTGCTGCGACGAAGCTTGGCGCGCGCACCGTCAAGCGCTTAGGCATTGGCCGTGCCTCGATATTTAAGTGTTCGTTCATTAGGGCGTAAGCGGTGCGACAGCTCTTGTTGGGAGCGTTGCGGCTGGCTGGGGAATTGACCCCAGACGGTCTTCAGGAGGTTGGGGAATGAGCAGGGTTCGCTTCTGGGTCTTGGTCGCGCTCGTGGCTGCGGTTTCGGTCGCTGTCGCGGATAGTGCGGCTGCGTCAGAGGGTAGTGAGCACGCGTCGGCGGTTGTCGGGCATCTCTACGTCAATGACAACACGGCACCTCTGAATACGGTCGCGGGTTTCGCCCGCCACGCTGACGGAACGCTGACGTCTCTTCCGGGCTCCCCGTTTGCCGTCGGCGGTGCG
>DASZBP010000256.1:0-3476 GCA_035943915.1 Gaiellaceae bacterium
CGCGGCATCGTTCGGCTCGAGCCAGCGGAAGCCGTCGTGGGAGAAGTCGACCTCCCACAACGCGGGCTGGTTGACGTACACGCGGTTCAGGTCGCGCACGAGGTCCCGCATGCCCGCATGCTCGGGATGCTCGAGCAGCCACCACGGAAGCTCGTCGCTGTGGTTCCACTCCCACGGGTCGGCGAGCTCGCCGCCCATGAACAGCAGCTTCTTTCCGGGATGCGCCCACATGTACGCGTAGAGCGCGCGCAGGTTCGCAAGCTGCTGCCAGCGGTCGCCGGGCATCTTCGAGAGCAAGCTGCGCTTCCCGTGCACGACCTCGTCGTGCGACAGCGGCAGGATGAAGTTCTCGTTCCACGCGTAGACGAGCGAGAACGTCAGCTCGTGATGGTGGAAGCGGCGGTGGATCGGATCGTGCTGGAAGTAGCTGAGCGTGTCGTGCATCCAGCCCATGTTCCACTTGAAGCCGAAGCCGAGCCCGCCCACGTACGTCGGCCGCGAGACCGACGGCCATGCGGTCGACTCCTCCGCGGTCGAGACGATCCCGGGCTCGCGCGCGTGCACGAGCTCGTTGAACTCCTTCAGGAACGCGACCGCTTCCAGATCCTCGCGGCCGCCGAACTTGTTCGGGATCCACTCGCCTTCCTTGCGCGAGTAGTCGAGGTAGAGCATCGACGCGACTGCATCCACGCGGATGCCGTCGGCGTGGTACTCGCGCAGCCAGAAGAGCGCGTTCGCGAGCAGGAAGTTCTGCACCTCGGTGCGCCCGAGGTTGAACACGAACGTGCCCCAGTCCGGATGATGGCCGCGGCGCGGGTCGTCGTGCTCGTACAGCGCGGTGCCGTCGAACTTCGCGAGCGCCCACGCATCCGTGGCGAAGTGCGCGGGCACCCAGTCGAGGATCACGCCGATGCCCGACTGGTGCAGGTGGTCGACAAAGTACTTGAAGTCGTCCGGCGAGCCCATCGTCGACACGGGCGCGTAGAAGCCGGTCACCTGATACCCCCACGAGCCTGCGTACGGGTGGTGCATGACCGGCAGCAGCTCGACGTGCGTGAAGCCGAGCTCCTGCACGTACGGCACGAGCTGGTCTGCGAGCTCGCGCCAGCCGAGGCCCTTACGCCATGACGGCGCGTGCACCTCGTAGATCGAGAGCGGCCGGTCGAGCGGCTCCTGCTCGCGGCGCTCGTCGAGCCACGCGTCGTCGCCCCACTCGTACTGCGACTGGAAGACGACCGACGCAGTCTTCGGCGGCACCTCCGCCTCGAACGCGAACGGGTCGGCCTTCTCGACGCCGTCGATGTGGAACTTGTAGTGCTGGCCCGCCTCGGCGCCCTCGACGACGCCTTCCCAGATGCCGGTGCCCTCGATCGGCTCGAGCTTCGACGCGGACGCGTCCCAGCCGTTGAAGTCCCCGATGACGCTGACGTAGCTCGCGTTCGGCGCCCAGACCGCGAAGCGAACACCGCCGTCGACGACATGCGCGCCGAGCTTCTCGTACAGCTGCTCGTGACGGCCCGCACGCGCGAGCCAGATGTCGAGCTCCCCGAACGAGGACGCACGCGTCTGCGTCACGCCGGAACCTCCGCCGCGAGCATCTTCGCGATTCCCGCTACTGGAATTGACAGCCATTCAGGACGATTGTTCATCTCGTACCGAAGTTCGTACACCGCCTTCTCCAGCTCAAACACCGCAAGCAGCTTTTCGAAGGCGGAGCCGGACGGAACGAGCGACGTCTCGACGGTCTCGCGGTACCCGGCGAGGAACTCCTGACGTGCGCGCTGCTCGAACCCGTCCGACGCCTCGCGGCCGCGCAACATCGGCCCGGCCGTCGCAACATAGGCGAACGAGCGGAGCATGCCGGCGACGTCGCGCAGCGGGCTGCGCTTGCGGCGCCGCTCGGGCACCGACCGCGCGGGCTCACCCTCGAAATCGAGGATCACCCAGTCATCCGCTGCCCACAGGATCTGGCCCAGGTGGAAGTCGCCGTGATGGCGGATCACATGGCCGAGGCCGCCGATGTGCGTCAGCATCCGCAGGCGCTCCCGAACCTCCTCCCCGCGCCCGCGAATCGGTTCGAGCGCCTCGACGTTGTCCGGCAAGTCGAGGAACAGCGCCTCGATCTCCTCGTCGACGCTCGCCGTGAGCAGGCCCAGCGACTCCGCCGAAGCGGGCTCGGGGCAGAAGTTCGGATCCTCGGTGTCGGAGCCGAGGGACGTGTGCATCTCCCCCGTCACCTCGCCGAGCCGGCGCAGCCGGGAGAGGAACTGCTCCTCGTCGGCGCCCAGGCTGTCGAGCGCGAGCTCCCAACCGTCGAGCCCGCCTACGATGTAGCGCTGGAGGATGCCGAGCGTGGCGTCCATCGGCCGGCCGGCATACGAGTACCAACCGGCGAGCGCCGCGACGTTCGGGAATCCGTGCTGCGTGAGGAACCGCAGCATCTCGAGCTCCGGGTTGATGCCTGCCTCAAGGCGTCGGAACACCTTGAGGATGAGCTCCTCGTCGAAGACGATCGACGTGTTGGACTGCTCGCTGCTGATCGCGCGCGCGTCCTTCAGTTCCTTCCCGACGTCGGCCTGACCCGCGACCACGCCGAACTCGACGACGCCGTCGCCCGCGGCCACGCTCCCGCCGGCGCGGAGCAGGTGGACGAGCTCGCGGATCCCGCGCGGGTCGCCGAGCGCGTCGAAGCCGCCGTCGTCCGTCAGCAGCTGGTACGTCTCGTGCGTGCCGGTGTCGAAGCCGATCTCGATCAGCTTGAGCTCGAGACGCGGCGCGCTCTCGCGCAGCACCGCACTGTCGACCACGTGACCGTGGATCGACTCGCGCGACTTCGACCCGAACCAGCGCTGGCTCGTGACGAAGTCGATCAGCTCCTGCTCGCCGGTCACTCCTGCTCGTCTTTCCGCAGTTGGAACCAGTAGAACCCTCGGGGCGCGAAAGTCAGCAAATACGGGAGCTCGCCGATGCGCGGGAAGCGCGTGCGGCCGAACATCTCCTCCGGGATGAGCCCCTCCCAGCGGCTGAGATCCAGCTCGACCGCCTGCGCGGATCGCGCCAGGTTGTGCACGCAAAGCACGATGTCGTCCTCGTACGTGCGGACGTGCGCGAAGATCCGCGGGTTCTCCGGGCGCAGCGCCTCGTACGTGCCGAGCCCGAAGACCGGATGCTGCTTGCGCAGCGCGATCAGCCGCCGCAGCCAGCGCAGCAGCGAGTTCGGCTGCCGCAGCTGCGCCTCGACGTTGACCGACTGGAACCCGTAGACCGGGTCCATCAGCGGCGGCAGGTAGAGCCGCGCGAAGTCCGCGCGTGAGAAGCCGCCGTTGCGGTCGGGCGTCCACTGCATCGGCGTGCGGACGCCGTCGCGGTCGCCGAGGAAGATGTTGTCGCCCATGCCGATCTCGTCGCGCCCGTTGTCAAGGAGCGGTGCGAGCCGGCGGCGGATCCCGAGGTTGAGTTTCATGCGCGGGTCCTTC
>DASZBP010000257.1:0-15274 GCA_035943915.1 Gaiellaceae bacterium
ACATCATCGCGATCCTCGGTATCGAGGAGCTGTCCGACGAGGACCGCCTCACGGTGTCGCGTGCGCGCAAGATCCAGCGGTTCCTGTCGCAGCCGAACTTCGTCGCCGAGCAGTTCACCGGCACGCCCGGCCAGTACGTGAAGCTCGAGGACACGATCCGCGGCTTCCGCGAGATCCTCGACGGCCACCACGACGACCTCCCGGAGCAGGCCTTCTACATGGTCGGCCCGATCGAGGGCGCGGTGGAGCGCGCGAAGCAGATGGCCGGATCTGCTTCTTAAGGGAGCGCGAGTAGGTTGGCAGACCGCCGCAAGTTCTCCGTTTCACTGGTCACGCCCGACGGCCCCGCCTTCGAGGGCGAGGCCGAGATGATCATCGTCCCTGGCGCCGCCGGCGAGATCGGCGTCCTCGCGCGGCATGCACCGCTGATCGCGACGCTCAAGGCGGGCTCGACCCGCGTGCACGTCGATCAGGGCTCCGACGTGTTGGAATTCGCGACCGGTCCCGGCTTCTTCCAGGTGCTCGAGGATCGTGCGATCGCGCTCGTCGACGACGCCGTCGAGGCGGCGAAGATCGACGAGGCACATGCCCGAGAGCTCCTCGAGACCGCGCAGAAGGAGCTCGAGGCGATCGAGAGCGGCGACTCGACCGCCGACCGCTGGCAGGTCGAGCAGCGCGTGCGCCATGCCGAGAACATGCTCTCGGTCAGCGGCCGCGGCTAGCCAGGCAGGTGTCTGACACCGTTGGTGTCAGACACCGGATCCGACCCGCGAGCTACAGTTCGACCGAACCCCGGGCTTTGACAAAGCAGCTTGGCGACCGGGTTACCAAACGCCTAAAGAGCTTATGAGCAGAGACGTCGCAGCCGACATCCGCCGTATCGCAGCCGAGAGGATCCTCGTGCTGGATGGCGCGTGGGGCGTGCTGCTGCAGAATCGCGGCCTTACCGAAGAGGACTTCCGTGGCGAGCAATTCGCCTCGCATCCGCGTGATGTCAAGAACAACCCGGACCTGCTGAACCTGACGCGCCCGGACATCGTGCGGAGCGTCCACGACGCGTATTTCGACGCCGGCGCGGACATCGCGACGACGAACACGTTCACCGCCACGTCGATCGCGCAGGCGGACTACGGGCTCGAGGCGTCCGCGTACGAGATGAACGTCGCCGGCGCACGCATCGCGCGTGAAGCGGCGGGGCCCGACCGCTTCGTCGCAGGCTCGGTCGGGCCGCTGAACATCACGCTGACGCTCAGCCCGCGCGTCGACGACCCCGGGTACCGCACCCACACCTTCGACCAGGTCGTCAAGTCGTACGCCGAGGCGATCCGCGGGCTCGCGGACGGCGGCGCCGACCTGCTGCTGATCGAGACGATCTTCGACCCGTTGAACGCGAAGGCCGCGATCGCCGCCGCGCGCGACGTCGCGCCGCAGCTCCCGCTCTGGATCAGTGTCACGATCGTCGACCTGTCCGGTCGCACGCTCACCGGGCAGACGATGGACGCGTTCTGGACGTCGGTCGAGCATGCGGAGCCGCTGATCTTCGGCATCAACTGCTCGCTCGGCGCGAAGGAGATGCGCCCGTACGTCGCCGAGCTCGCGCGCCTCGCTCCGTGCCTCACGTCGTGCCACCCCAACGCAGGCCTGCCGAACGCGTTCGGCGGCTACGACGAGACGCCCGGCGTGACGTCCTCGCTGCTGCGCGAGTTCGCGCAGGACGGGTTCCTGAACGTCGCCGGCTCGTGCTGTGGCTCGACGCCGGAGCACACGCGCGCGATCACCGCCGCGATGAAGGGCCTTGCGCCGCGCGTACTGCCGCCACCGAAACGCGCACCGCGGTTCAGCGGCCTCGAGACTTTCGAGATCGGGCCGGACACGGGCTTCGTGATGATCGGCGAGCGCACGAACGTCACCGGGTCGGCGCGGTTTCGCCGCCTCGTCGAGGCCGACGACTACGGCGCCGCCGTGCAGGTAGCGCTCGAGCAAGTGCGCGGCGGGGCCAACCTGCTCGACGTGAACATGGACGCCGACCTGCTCGAGGGAGAGCAGGCGATGCGCACCTTCCTCAACGTGATCGCCACCGAGCCGGAGGTCGCGCGCATCCCGGTGATGGTCGACAGCTCGAAGTGGACGGTGCTCGAAGCCGGCCTGCAATGCCTGCAAGGCAAGGGTGTCGTCAACTCGATCTCGCTGAAGGAAGGCGAGGAGGAGTTCCTGCGCCATGCGCGGCGCGTGCGCGACTACGGCGCGGGCGTCGTCGTCATGGCGTTCGACGAGGAAGGGCAGGCGACGACCATGGAGCGCCGCCTCGAGATCTGCGGTCGCGCGTATGACCTGCTGCTCGGAATCGGCTTCCCGGCGGAGGACGTCATCTTCGACCCGAACGTGCTCGCGGTCGCAACGGGCATCGAGGAGCACGACGACTACGCGCGCGCGTTCATCGAGAGCCTGCCGCGGATCAAGGAGCGCTGCCCTGGCGTGCGCACCTCGGGCGGCATCTCGAACCTCAGCTTCGCGTTCCGCGGCAACGACGTCGTGCGCGAGGCGATGCATGCCGCATTCCTCTACCACGCGATCCGCGCGGGACTCGACATGGGGATCGTCAACGCCGGCCAGCTTGCGGTCTACGAGGACATCGAGCCGGAGCTGCGTGACGCCGTCGAGGACGTCATCTTCAACCGGCGCTCCGACTCGACCGAGCGGCTGCTCGAGCTGGCGCAGCGCGTGAAGGGTGAGTCGACGAAGCGCGAGCTCGACCTGACGTGGCGCGAAGCGCCGGTCGAGAAGCGGCTGGAGCACGCGCTCGTGCACGGCATCGTCGATTGGATCGAGGCCGACACCGGGGAGGCGCGCGAGAAGCTGCCGCGCCCGCTCGACGTCATCGAAGGGCCGCTGATGGACGGCATGCGCGTCGTAGGCGATCTCTTCGGCTCTGGGCGCATGTTCCTGCCGCAGGTCGTGAAGTCGGCGCGCGTGATGAAGCGCGCCGTCGCGTACCTGCAGCCGTACATGGAGGACGAGCAGACGGAGGTCGAGGCCGCGGCGAAGGTCCTGCTCGCGACGGTGAAGGGTGACGTGCACGACATCGGCAAGAACATCGTCGGCGTCGTGCTCGGGTGCAACGGCTACGAGGTGCTCGACCTCGGTGTCATGGTCCCGGCCGACAAGATCCTCGACACGGCCGAAGAGGTCGGCGCGTCGATCGTAGGCCTGTCGGGCCTGATCACGCCGTCGCTCGATCAGATGGTCGACGTCGCGAAGGAGATGACGCGGCGGCGCATGGAGGTGCCGCTGCTGATCGGCGGCGCGACGACGTCACGCCAGCACACTGCGGTGCGCATCGCGCCGGAGTACGCGAGCGAGACCGTGCACGTGCTCGACGCGAGCCGTGTCGTCGATGTCGTGTCGCAGCTGCTCGATCCCAAGCGCCGCGCGGTGCTCGACGTCGACAACCGCGAGTTGCAGGAGCGCCTGCGCATCCAGCACGCCGAGAAGATCAAGCGTCCGCTGCTGCCGCTCGCCGATGCACGCGCGCACGGCCCCAAGCTCACCTACGAGGACCGGCCGGCGCCGCCGTTCACCGGCACGCGCAGCGTCGAGGCGACGGTTGAGGAGCTCGTGCCGTACATCGACTGGCAGTTCTTCTTCCACGCGTGGGATCTCAAGGGCAAGTTCCCGGCGATCCTCGACAACCCGGCTGCGCAAGAGCTGTACGAGGACGCGCAGGAGGTCCTCGCGCAGCTCGACCTCGAGACGCGCGGCGTCTACGGCTACTGGCCCGCGCGGCGCGACGGCGACGACGTCGTGACGAGCGAGACCACGTTCGCGTTCCTCCGCCAGCAGGCCGATCACGCCGACGGGCGCCCGAACTACTCGCTTGCGGACTTCGTCGCCCCTGAGGGCGACCATCTCGGCGCCTTTGCGGTCGGCGTCTTCGGCGCCGACGAGGTCGCAGACCGCTTCAGCGCGGAGCACGACGACTACAAGGCGATCATCGTCAAGGCGCTCGCCGACCGCCTCGCCGAGGCGTTCGCGGAGCTGTTGCACGAGCGCGTGCGCCGCGAGTGGTACGCCCCGGACGAGCAGCTCAGCGAGGAAGACATGCGCGCGGAGCGGTTCCGCGGCATCCGCCCGGCCTTCGGCTACCCGGCCTGCCCCGACCACAGCGAGAAGCAGAAGCTGTTCGACCTGCTCGGAGCGGAGGAGACCGGACTGGCGCTGACGGAGAGCTTTGCGATGACGCCGGCGGCCGCTGTGAGCGGGATCTACCTGCACCATCCGGCCTCCCGCTACTTCGCCGTCGGCCGGATCGGCCGGGACCAGCTGGCCGACTATGCGGCCCGCAAGGGCGTGCCGGAGCCGGAGGCCGAGCGCTGGCTCGGCCCGAACCTGTCCTAGACCTGTCCTGGGAGCCGCCGAACGACCGGGTATCCTGGCCGGAGCGGGCGCCCTGATGGGGGCGCCGCCTTTCGTTTATGCGGACGACATTGAAGAGAGGCGTCGGCCGGGGAGCCGGCGCCAACGGGAACGGCAGAGCGGTTTTCCCGCCTGTCTCGACGCCCGTCGTCACGCGCTACCAGCAGCCGCCGCCGCCCGGCGTCTCCGGCTTCGGGATCCTGCGGCGCGTGCTGGTCGGAGTGCTCGTGGTGCTCAGCTCGCTCGGCCTTGGCATCGGCGGCGGCGCGTACCTGTGGTTCCACCAGTCGATCTCCGCCGTGCAGTCGCACGCCGACCTGAAGAAGGTGCAGAAGGAGCTCGACATCGCACTGCCCGGCCATCCGTCGATCGCGCTGGTCATCGGCTACGACCACCGCAGGGGGATCGAGGGTGCCGGCCCGTCCCGCTCCGACACCGTCATGCTGATCCGCGCCGACCCGATCCAGAAGACACTGTCGCTGCTGTCGTTCCCGCGCGACTTGCTCGTCCCGATCTACTGCGGCTCGACGCCGATGCGCACGGACCGCATCAACTCCGCGTACTCAAGCTGCGGCGCGCGCGGCACCGTCGACACGGTGCGCCACCTCACCGGGCTGCCGGTCAACTACGTCATCACGGTCGACTTCCACGGCTTCAAGAAAGTCGTGAACTCGCTCGGCGGCGTCTGGCTCGACATCGACCGGCGGTACTACAACAAGAACATCGCCGGAGTCACGTCGACGGACTTCGCGAACATCAACATCCAGCCGGGCTACCAGCGGCTGACCGGCGGCGCCGCTCTCGAGTTCGTGCGCTACCGCCACACCGACTCCGACCTCTACCGGCTCGCACGTCAGCAGGAGTTCGTGCGCGCGATGAAACAGCAGGCGACGAAGAACCTCTCGCTCACGAACATCACCGGGATCGTCAACGACATCGTCGACAACATCGAGGTCGCGGCCGGCGGGCACAAGCTCAATGGGCACGACGTCATCAACTGGGCGTTCTTCGCGAAGGGGCTGCCGGGCGGGCACGTCTTCCAGCCGCGCATCCAGGACGTCACCGGCTACGCGGAGCTGACGGCGGCGCAGCAAAGCGTGCAGCAGGCCGTGAACGAGTTCGAGAACCCCGACGTGCAGTCTTCGAAGGCTGCGAATGCGGCAGCGCTCGGCAAGAAGCTGAAGACGAAGACGCCGCCGCCGTCAAGCGTCACGCTCACCGTCGTCAACGGCAACGGCATCGCGGGCGCCGCCGCGAACGCCTCGTTCCTGTTCGGGCAGCGCGGGTACAAGACCGTTCCGCCGCCGAACAACCTCGAGCCGAACATCCCGCAGGGGATGCAGTCGTTCTTCCACTCGAAGATCTACTACGACCCGGCGCAGCCCGGCTCGAAAGAGGCCGCCACGGCGCTGCAGAACCTGATGCAGCCCGCGGACGTGGTGAAGATGCGGCGCACCCCGTGGTTGCTGTCGCTCGACCCCGGGTCGATGCTGATGGTCGTCCTCGGCACCACGTTCCACGGCGACATCGCGCAGCCGACCGTGACGGCGACGCCGAAGCACGAGCCGCCGAACACGCGCGTCGACCCGAGCACGTCTCTGCCGCTCCTCGAACAGGTGAAGTCGAAGGTGACGTTCCCGCTCGAGCTGCCGACCGTGCTCGAGCGTAGCTCGTACGCGGACTCGTTCAACGGCGACACCGCAGTGCGCGCGTACGCGATCGAGGGGAAGCACAAGGCGGTGCGCCTCACCTACCGCACCGGCGCGACGGAGTACTGGGGGATCGAGGAGACCGACTGGTCGGACGCGCCGGTGCTCGCCGACCGGAGCTTCCGCCACGACCTGGGTGGGCGCGAGTTCGACCTTTACTACGCCGGGCCGCACCTCCACATGGTCGTCCTGCGCGCCAACGGCGCGACGTACTGGGTCGTGAACACGCTCCTCGACTCGCTGTCCAACGAGACGATGCTGGCCATCGCCAAGGGGCTAAAACCCCTAACAAGCATCCACTAAGGTTCCGCGCGCATGGCAAAGGTCGGCATCTTCGGGGCGGGATGGGTCGGTGTCTGCACGGCGGCGTGCTTCGCCGAGCTCGGCCACGAGGTGATCGTGCGCGACGTCGTCGCCGAGAAGGTCGAGGCGCTCACGAGCGGCCGCATGCCGTTCTTCGAAGCCGATGTCGCGGAGCTGCTCGAGCGGAACCGCGAGCGCGTGAAGTTCACGCTGGAGGTGAACGACGTCGTCGGCTGCGAGTTCCTGTTCGTGTGCGTCGACACGCCGCCCACGCACTCGGGCGACGCGGACCTTTCGCGCGTGTGGACGGTGGTCGACGAGCTGCCCGAGCTTCCCGGGCGCCCGATCGTGGTCATGAAGTCGACGGTGCCGGTCGGCACGGGCGAGAAGGTGCGCGCCGGCCTCGACCAGCGCGGCCGTGATGTCGGCTACGCCTCGAACCCGGAGTTCCTCGCCGAAGGAACTGCAGTCAAGGATTTCATGCAACCGGATCGCATCGTCGTCGGTGCATTCGAGGCCGACGATGCCGACGCCGTTGCGTCGCTGTACGAGAAGATCGACGCGCCGATCGTGAGCTGCGACGTCAACTCGGCGGAGATGATCAAGCTCGCCGCCAACGCCGCGCTGATGACGCGCATCTCGTTCATCAACGAGATCGCGAACGTGTGCGAGGCGACGGGCGCAGACGTCGTGAAGGTCGCGGAAGGCGTCGGGCTCGACCGCCGCATCGGCTCGAAGTTCCTGCGCGCGGGCATCGGCTACGGCGGCTCGTGCTTCCCCAAGGACTCACTGGCGCTGAAGCAGCTCGCATCGAACAGCGGCTATCACTTCCAGCTGCTCGCAGCAGTCATCGAGGTCAACGAGCTGCAGAAGCGGCGCGTGATCGGGAAGCTCAACCGCCACCTCGGATCGCTGCAGGGCAAGACGATCGCGTTGCTCGGCATCGCGTTCAAGCCGAACACCGACGACATGCGCGAGGCGCCGTCGATCGTGCTCGCTTCGCGGCTGCTTGCCGAAGGCGCGCGCGTGCGCGCGTGGGATCCCGTCGCGGACGCGTCGAAGCTGCCGCAGGGCGTCGAAGCTGCGTCGTCCGTCGTGGAGGCGGTCGCCGACGCCGACGCCGCCGTGATCGTCACCGAGTGGGACGAGCTGAAGGGACTTGCGTCGTCGGAGGTGCGGGCGGCGATGCGCACACCGCTGATCGTCGACGGCCGCAACCTGCTCGATCCCGAAGAGACGCGCCGTGCAGGCTTTGCCTACGAAGGCATCGGCCGTCCGGCGGCGCCGACCGCAGCTCCCGTCGAGGCATAGCCCGGCGTGGAAGCGATCATCCTCGCCGGCGGAAAGGCCGAGCGGCTCGGTGATGCGGCCGCGGGCCGTCCGAAGGCGCTCGTCGAGGTGGCAGGCCGGCCGCTCGCCGCGTACCAGGTCGGACGCCTGGCACGCGCCGGCGTCGACCGCGTGATCTTCTCGTGTGCGGCCGGACAGGGCGATCTCTTCGTCGAAGAGCTGTCCGGCATCGGCCCCGAGATCGTCGCCGCCGAGGAGCCCGAGCGGCTCGGTCGTGGAGGAGGCATCAAGTTCGCGGCGCGCGAGCGCCGTGAGAGCGGCGATCTCTTCGCGCTGAACGGCGACGAGCTCGTCGCCGTGGATTTCGACTCGTTGCTCGCCAAGCATCGTGCGAGCGGCGCGGTCGCGACGATCACCGTCGCGCAGCCGAAGTCGCAGTTCGGGATGGTCGACGTCGACGACTCCGACGTCGTGCATGGCTTCAACGAGGCCGGCCACGTCCCGTACTGGGTGAACTGCGGCATCTACGTGCTCTCCGACGCAGCGCTCGCGCGCTTCCCGGAGAAAGGCGACCACGAGTCGTCGACCTTCCCGGAGCTGGCCGCCGAGGGAGCCCTGCGCGCGCACCGCCACGACGGCACGTGGCTGACCGTGAACACTCCGAAGGAATTGCGCGTCGCCGCGGAGTATGTTGCGCAGCATCCCGAATGGCTGGCGTGATGGACTCACCGAATCTCGACTCCCTCGACCCGTGGGCGGTCGACGTGCGCCGCGTCGACAAGCCGTGGGGCTACGAGCTGATCTGGGCGCACACGGACACCTATGTCGGCAAGGTGCTCTTCGTCCGCGCCGGCCACGCGCTGTCGCTGCAGTTCCACAAGGAGAAGGACGAGTCCTGGCTGGTGCAGTCCGGCCGCGCGAAGCTCGAGCTCGGCAAGACGGGGGAGGGCGCCCTCGCCGAGGAGGTCGTCACCGCCGGGGCCGCGTTCCATTACGTGCCGGGAACGGTGCACCGGGTCACCGCGATCGAGGACACGACGATCCTCGAGGTCTCTACGCCGCACCTCGACGACGTCGTGCGGCTCGAAGACGCGTACGGCCGCGAGGGCACCTCGGCGCCCTAGCGAGAACCTTCACACATTTGTGGTAAGGTTGGCGCATGGAGTCGCTGACCGTGGGCGGTGCCGCCGCCGAGACCGGCTGGTCGGCACGGATGTTGCGCTACCTGGAGGAGCATGGGCTCGTCCGGCCGCAGCGCAGCGAGGGCGGCTACCGGCTGTACGGCCTCGCCGAGCTGAACCGGCTCCGCACGCTGCGCGACCTCCGGCAGCAGTTCCACATCGACCCATCCGACCTCGCGTTCGCGCTGCGACTCAGGCGCGAGCCGGAGCTGCGGCGGGCTGTCGACGGCTGGTTTGCGGCCGATGACGACGCCGGCTCCTGGATCGACTGGGAGCAGCGCAAGCACGAACGGCTATTGGCAGCATAGGACGAGAGACGAAGAGAGGACACTTTTGGCGCAGACGTTGAGACACGACGTGAAAGACCTGTCGCTCGCCCCCGAGGGCGTGCGGCGCATCATGTGGGCGGACCGGCAGATGCCGGTGCTGACAGCGATCCGCGAGCGCTTCGAGCGCGAGCAGCCGCTTGCCGGCTACCGCGTGTCGGCCTGCCTGCACGTGACGACCGAGACGGCGAACCTCATGCGCACGCTGAAGGCCGGCGGCGCAGACGTCGTGCTCTGCGCATCGAACCCGCTCTCGACGCAGGACGACGTCGCTGCTGCGCTCGTCGACGAGTTCGGCATTCCCGTCTTCGCGATCAAGGGCGAGGACAACGACACGTACTACTCGCACATCATGGCCGCGGTCGACCACAAGCCGCAGCTCACGATGGACGACGGTGCCGACGTGATCGGCGTCCTGCACACGGACCGTCGCGACCAGCTCGGCGACATCATCGCCGGCATGGAGGAGACGACGACCGGTGTCATCCGCCTCAAGGCGATGGAGGCCGACGGCGCGCTCGAGTTCCCCGTCATCGCGGTGAACGAGGCGCGCACGAAGCACTTCTTCGACAACCGCTACGGAACGGGGCAGTCGACGATCGACGGCATCATCCGCGCGACGAACGTCCTCATCGCGGGCAAGAAGTTCGTCGTCGCCGGATACGGCTGGGTCGGACGCGGCGTCGCGATGCGCGCACGCGGCCTTGGTGCGCACGTGATCGTCACCGAGGTCGACCCGATGCGCGCGCTCGAGGCGCTGATGGAGGGATACGAGGTGCTGCCGATGGCGGATGCCGCCAAGATCGGCGACATCTTCTGCACCGCTACCGGCGACAAGCACGTCATCGCGCGTGAGCACATCGAGGTGCTGAAGGACGGCGCGATCATCTGCAACACAGGCCACTTCAACGTCGAGATCGACATTCCGGCGCTGCGTGAGCTTGCGCAGGAGACGCGTGAGGCGCGCAACTTCGTCGAGGAGTTCACGCTCTCCGACGGCCGCCGCGTGTTCCTGCTCGCCGAGGGCCGCCTCGTGAACATCTCGGCCGCCGAGGGCCACCCGGCGATCGTCATGGACATGAGCTTCGCCAACCAGGCGCTCGCCACCGAGTACGCGATTCAGAATGCGTCCTCGCTCGAGAAGAAGGTGTACCCGATGCCGACGGAGATCGACGAGGAGATCGCTCGCCTCAAGCTCGCGACGATGGGCGTCGACATCGACAAGCTCACCACGGAGCAGGCGAAGTATCTCGCCTCGTGGAACGAGGGGACGTGATCCGGACTGGATTGCTGATTGCCGTCGCGGCCGCCGTGTTCACGGCGGCCGCGACTGCGTCAATCATCTCGTTCCGCACGGTCGCGACTGGCAAGACGTTCCCCGTCGGAGCGAAGCCCGTGGGCTACCTCTCGTTGACCCGAAGCTCCGAGCGGACGTGGTTCACCCGTCTCAGCGGCTCGTCGCAGAATGCGGTCGCCGGCGTTCCGTTCGACCAGCGCGCGATCGTCGCGGTGTTCCTCGACGGCATGCCGTGTGCCAGCAACATCGCTGCGAGTGCGATCACGCGCTCCGGCGCCGCTCTCACCGTGCACGTGTCGTGGACGCGCCCCCCGATCGGTATGGCGATGTGCATCCGCACCAGCACCGCTTACATCGTGCTCACCGTTCCGCGCAGGTCGCTCGGAGCGACGCCCCCGACGCGCGTCGCCGTGCTCGCCCGTGCTCGAGCCTGAGCGGATCGTTCGCCTCGAGGACGATGCGGTCGTCCTGCTCGACCAGCGTGTTCTTCCGCTAGAGGAAGTCGAGGTTCGCTGCACGACGTCCACGGAGGTCGCCGACGCGATCAGGACGATGGTCGTGCGCGGGGCGCCCGCGATCGGCGTCGCCGCGGCGTACGGCTACGCGCTCGCGGCCGCACACGGCGAGGACCTTGCCGCTGCCGACCACGTGCTGCGCTCGTCGCGCCCGACCGCGGTCAATCTCGCGTGGGCGCTCGACGAGATGCAGCCGGATCCGTCGTACGAGCACGCCCGCCGCATTCACGCCGACGAGGTCGACCGCTGCCGCCGTATGGCGGCGCACGCAGCGGAGCTGTTCGGTCGCGGCACGCGCGCGCTGACGCACTGCAACGCCGGCGGGCTCGCCACGGGCGGCTACGGCAGCGCCGTCGGCGCGCTGCTCACGGCGTGGGAGCGGGGGATGCTCGCGCACGTCTGGGTCGACGAGACCCGGCCGTTGCTCCAGGGAGCGCGGCTCACCGCCTGGGAACTCGAGACGGCGTCGATCCCGCACGCGGTGATCGCCGACTCCGCTGCTGCTTCGCTGATGGCGCGCGGCGAGGTCGACTGCGTCGTCACCGGCGCCGATCGCATCGCCGCGAACGGCGACACAGCGAACAAGATCGGCACGTACTCGCTTGCCGTCCTCGCGCGGCACCACGACATCCCGCTGTACATCGTCGCGCCGACGACGACCGTCGATCTCTCGACTCCCGATGGCGCAGCGATCCCGATCGAGGAGCGTGACCCAGCCGAGGTGACCGCCCGCTTCGCTGCGCGCAATCCCGCGTTCGACGTCACGCCCGCCGACCTGATCGCCGCGATCGTGACGGAGGAGGGCGTGCACCGCGCACCGTTTGCGCCGTCCCTCGCCGGGGCAGTCGCACTCGCGTGAAGGCCCTCGTTCTCGCGGCCGGGTACGCGACCCGGCTGCGCCCGCTGACGGATACGTGGGCCAAGGAGCTGTTGCCCGTCGGCGGCCGCCCGATCATCGACTGGATCCTCGACGCCGTCTCCGACGTCGGCGCCGTCGACGAGGTGCACGTCGTCACCAACTCGAACAAGGCGCCGGTATTCCGCGAGTGGGCGGCCGCGCGCGACGGCGACGTTCGCGTGCACGACGACGGCACGTCGTCCAACGACGATCGTCTCGGCGCGATCGGCGATCTGCGCTTCGTCATCGACAGCGCCGGCATCGACGACGACATGCTCGTGATCGCGGGCGACAACCTCTTCGACTTCAGCCTCGGCGACTTCGCCACGTTCTGGGACGGCAAGCGTGGGGGAGCTGCGGCAAGCGCGGTCGCCGTGCGCGACGTCGGCTCGCTCGAGCTGGCGCGCCGCTACGGCATCGTCGCGCTCGACGACCAGGCGCGGGTCACCGAGTTCGTCGAGAAGCCGGAGCATCCGCCGTCGACGCTCGCTGCGACCGCCACGTATCTCTTCGACCGCCGCCACGTCGCGCGCGTCGGCGAGTACCTCGACGCGGGCAACCCGCACGACCAGCCCGGGCTGTACGTCGCGTGGCTGCAGCAGGTCGAGCCCGTGTACGGCTGGCTCTTCGTCGAGCCCTGGTACGACATCGGCGACGCCGCACAGCTGCTCGTCGCGGACAACCATCTGCGCGCCCGGCGCGGCATGCCCGAACGGGACACGTACTCGCCGGACGCCTGAGGACGCTTCGGCGCACTCTTTTCACGTTTCTGGCACAGACACGCGCGTGATTCACGCCTACGGTCGGCGGCGTGGCTCGTCGACATCGTCTTCCCCCGTCGCTGCGTCTCCTGTGGAGCGCCTGCCGATCTGCTCTGCCCGCCGTGCCATGCCCGTCTGCGCGTCGTCTCCGGCCCGTGCTGCCGCCGCTGCGGCGCGCCCACCCGCTGGCCGGTCGAGCGCTGCCGCGAGTGCAGCGGACGGAACCCTGCGTTCGCCTCCGCCCGCGCGGCCGTCGTGTACGACGGTCCTGCGCGTGCGTTCGTCCGCGCATGGAAGGAGCGCGGGGTCCGCCGCGCGGCGATTCTCGCCGCCGAGCTCGTCACAGCGCACGTCGAGCGCCCGACGGCAGACGTCATCGCCTATATCCCGCCCGATCCCGCCAGGCAGCTTCGCCGCGCGACGCACCCGGCAGAGTCGCTCGCGGCTGAGCTCGCGCGACGCTGGCAGCTGGACCCGGCTGCGCCTCTGACGCGGACACGAACGTCGGCGCGCCAAGCGGCGCTCACGCACGGTGACCGGCGCCGGAACGTCCGTGGCCTGTTCGCGGCACGGCCGGTCGCAGGCGCGCGCGTGGCACTCGTGGACGACGTCTACACCACGGGCGCCACGGCCTCTGCGGCTGCCGGGGCGCTCCTCGCCGCCGGCGCCACCGAGGTGCACGTGGTCACGTTCGCCCGCACGCCGCGCTGACCCGGCGCGGCCGGCCGACCCGATCGACTACGCTCGAAGCCCAGGGTCCGATACCTCGAAGGAGGCGACCATGCGATTGCAGGTCAAGGGCAAGAACGTGGAGGTCACCCCGTCGATCCGCGAGTACGCCGAGCGAAAGCTCGCGCGCCTCGGGAAGCAGCTGGCCGAGCAGACGCAGGTCGAGGTCGAGCTGTCCGAGCAGCGGAATCCGTCGATCGCGGAGAGCCAGGTCGCGGAGGCGACGGTGTTCACGAAGGGCCCGACACTGCGAGCGAAGGAGTCGAGCCGCGACATGAAGGCGTCGATCGACCTGCTCGCCGCCAAGCTCGAGCGCCAGGTGAAGCGGTACACCGAGCAGCGGCGGGTCGAGCCGAGGCGCCACGCACCCGCGCACGGCGAGACGCCGTAGACGTGACGCTGTTCCGCCGGCGAAAGCCGCTGCACCAGCGGCTGGCGGAGGAGGGTGGGCTCGTCGACACGGCGGCAGCACGTGGGCCGGCCGCCCAGCCTCCGGGCTGGGACGGTGAGCAGCGCGGCGAGCCCGGCGTCCACGGCGTGCCGCGCGCGAAGCGCTGGGACGCCGTGACCACGGCGGACGTGCCCGAGCTGCGCGGCGACGAGGTGCGCTTCGTCGTGCTGCAGGACGGCACCGTCCTGTGCGAGGAAGACGAGCTCGACGGCGCACTCGCCGCGTTGGCCGAGGCGATGGGGCAGCGCATCTCCGCTCCCTTCCGGGCGGAGGCGGTCAGGCGCGGTCCCGCGCAGTGGGCGGTCGCCGCATCACGCATCGCGCTCGTGCGCGTGCCGGGGCTCCGCGGCGACGAAGCCGAGCTCGTGTCGTCGCGCGAAGGACGTGTCCTGAAGGTCGACGGGACGCCGCGATTCGGCTCCGCGCCGGCACTCGAGCACGTAGGCGACGCGGAAGGCCCCGAATACGTCGTCCGCGCGCGGCGGCTGGAGGACGATCTGTGGGAGGTCGAGGCAAGCCCGTTGTAAATGGGGGCACCGGGTACCCTGTCCGCATGTCCCCGGCCCTCGGCTCGCTCGAAAAGGCACTTCGCTTCGGCGAAACCCGGCGTCTCAAGCGCATCGCCGAGCAGGCCGCGTACGTCGCCAACTTCGAGGACGACTTCCGCAAGCTGAGCGACGCCGACCTGCGCGCGAAGACGGTCGAGTTCAAGCAGCGGCTCGAGAACGGCGAGACGCTCGAGGAGCTGCTCTTCGAGGCATTCGCCGCGGTGCGCGAGGCGCGCCTGCGCGAATCCGACCAGCGCATCTTCGACGTGCAGATGATGGGCGGCATTGTCCTGCACGAGGGCGACATCGCCGAGATGAAGACCGGCGAGGGCAAGACCTTCGTCGCAAGCCTGCCGCTCTACCTGAACGCGCTCACCGGCAAGGGAACGCACCTCGTCACGGTCAACGACTACCTCGCGAGCCGCGACGCCGAGTGGAACCGCCCGGTGTTCGAGCGGCTCGGTATCACCGTCGGCTCGATCGAGAACAACATGTCGTTCGAGAACCGCAAGCTGGCGTACGACGCGGACATCACCTACGGGACGAACTCCGAGTTCGGCTTCGACTACCTCCGCGACAACATGTCGGTGTCGCTCGAAGGCGTCGTGCAGCGCGGCCATCACTATGCGATCGTGGACGAGGTCGACTCGATCCTGATCGACGAGGCGCGCACGCCGCTGATCATCTCCGGCGAGCCGACGACCGCAGCGAAGACGTACTACGACTTCGCGCGCATCGTGAAGGGCCTGCGCGGCGCGCAGCAGAGGAACGTCAAGATCGAGGACGAGCAGCTCGCGCAGGAGTACGACTACCTCTACGACGAGAAGCACAAGACGATCGCGCCCACCGAGGA
>DASZBP010000258.1:0-8214 GCA_035943915.1 Gaiellaceae bacterium
CGCAGCCTCGCGGCAACCAACTCCCGTACGTCGTCGGGAACGGGGAGCGCCTCCCCGGCCACCGGCGGGCCCGCGTGCAAGAGCGACGCCGCAAGCTCGAGTGCGAAAAGCGGGTTACCACCCGTCGCAGCGTGCAACCGCAGCAGCTGGGCGCGACTGAAGGTTGCGCCGAGCCGCGTCTTGATCAAATGATGGAGCGCGCCTGCGCTCAGCCCCGACACGCGGATGCGTTCGAGCTCTTCGCCGACGAACAGGCGGTCGAGGCCCAACAACGCGCCGCTTTCGGTGGGTGTCCTGACCGAGAGCAGAAAACCAACCCGATGACCTGCGAGCCGGCGCATCGCGAACTCGATCACCCTTGCCGACGGACGATCGAGCCACTGGACGTCGTCGACGGCGACGAGCACCGGCGTCACGGCGGCGAGTGTCCTGAGCACTGAGACTGTTGCGGCGGCGATCGCGCGCTGGCCAATGGCTGCGTCGCCTGGGTAGGTCCGAAGCAGAGCAACCTCGAGCGCAGCTCGTTGCGGGGTGGGCAGCCCCGCCAGGATCTCCGGCTCGACACCAGCCAACGAATCCGCGAGTGCCGAATACGAAAGCGTTGCCTCGACCTCCGCTGGCGCACACGCAAGCACGCGTGCCCCACGCGCACGCGCCGATTCGAGCCCGTCACGCCAAAGCGCCGTCTTGCCTACCCCGGCCTCACCCTCGAGCACGCATCCCGCCGGCCCCTGCTCAAGGGACTCGAGGAAACGGCTGAGACGCTGCTGCTCGGTGTCCCGGCCGAGAACGACGCCGGCCATTCAGCGAGCCTAGTCCTCCCGGGGCGGCCCCGCGAATCGAAGCGCCACAGTTATGTAGGGAAACGCCCGCTGCGCCGCGCATTGCTTCTGCCTACGTTCGTGGTGTGCAGACGGCGACGCAAAGCAGGAACGGATGAGAGCGTTCATGGCGGAGTGCTTCTGGCCCGGCATCACCTTGCAGAAGGTTGCAGCCGCCGGGGCGCGCGCCCATGAGGTCTCCCACGCGATCAACCCTGCCGAAGGCCGCGCACGCCACCGCGGTTCGATTCTCATCCCGACTGACGAGATCGCACTCTTCCTGCTCGACGCAGCATCACTCGATGCGGCGACGGCACTCACCCGCCAAGCGGCGATCCCTGCCGAGCGGATCCTCGAAATCGTTCGGCTTGGTGCATTCGTCCCGAGCAGTCCCCGAGAACACCGCAACCCAGCAAAGGAGATTCAATGACACATCGCAGTAGATCAATCTGCGTTGCAGCCTTGCTCGTCACCCTGACGGCCCTGGCAGCGACCCTCGCTTTTGGGGCCGCTGCCGCCACAAACGCAGCGGCCCCGTGTGGGGGCGTCACCCAGGGCGCACCATGGAGCTACAAAGGCCAGAAAGGCACTGCCTACAGCGTTGTCGGAATCAACGGTGCTTCCTGCGCGATCGGCATCAAGTACCTGCCCCGCTGGACCCGGGACCGGGCGACCTTCGACCTCAAGCCGGTGCCGGCCGGTTGGCATTGCTCAGCGATCGGAGACTACGGAGCCCTCGCAAAGCTCGGACAGTGCACGACCAAAAAAGGCGGCATCTTCGAGTGGCTCCCCAAGCGCAAGAAGTAGCGCGGCGCTCGCGCGCACCCAGATCGCGAATTCACGCCATTCGAGAGAGAGGAACACCATGAACGGAATGTGGCTATTGATCAACAAGAAGCAGCTCCTGCTGCTGAGCCTCTTCGCAACACTCGCGATCGCAGGCACCGCCTCGGCCGCGGTCAGCGGCGGGTTCCCGCCACAACTCGGAAGACTTTGCGGCTCAGTCAGCGGCGCGAGCTGGAGATTCCAGGGACATACGGGCACCCGCTACAACGTCATCGCGAAGACCGCTGCGATGTGCAGAGCAGGAATGAAGTCGGTCAGCGGGCTGACACGAGAGACCGCCCACGCAGGGGCGTTTGGGGCGCACACACTCACCGGCCCGCAGGGCTTCCGCTGCGTCCTCACGCTCGCGCCGGCGCATACCGGCTTCTGCGGACGCAACAGTTCAAACTCGGTCTTCTTCTGGGCGCCCCGGCTAACGCACTAGACGCCGGAGCCGTATGCGAGGCGATGCGCCCCGCGAGGACGTGCGACGACTAGCACCCGGTCGACCAGGTCTCCTGCGCGACGGCCGCGCTAGTCGTCGCAGGTTCAGGCGCCATTCGTGAACATTGGCGTACGCGGCGAACCCGATTCTCGGCCCGTTGTGCAGGCGTATAGTCGATCCCCCAAAAGGAAACGAGGCTCAAGATGGCTGTCGGCATTCGCATGAAGCTCCTAGGGATCACCGAGGAGCAGTTCGACAAGGGCCACGATCAAATCAATCCCGATCGCACGCCGCCGAAAGGACTCCTGTTCCATGCGTCCGGCCCCGTAGAGGGTGGTTGGGGAATCATGGATTTTTGGGAGTCGCGCGCGGACTTCGACGCCTTCGCGGCGCGCATTCCCGAAGCGTTCGCAGCGGCGGGCGTCCAGCCTCAGGCGCCGCCGGACATCCACGAGTTCCCTGTTCACGAGACGATCTCGGCCTGAGCACCCGGTTTGCCGTCTCGACCTGCGTCGGCTTCTCGACTATCCGAGGCGCGACGACCGCCGCTATCAGAGGCAAAGCGTAGGTCCCCTCCCGCCAGCTAAGAGCCGGACGCCAGCCAGCGTGCGATCGGCGGCGCGGCGGCCAGCATCAGGAACGTCCGTATCACCTGCACCGAGACGATGAAGGTCGTGTTCGTCTGGCCGCCTACGGCGAGGGCGAGAATCGCCGTCAGCCCGCCCGGCGTAGTCGCGAGATAGCCGTCGAGCATGCTCACGTGCGCCGTCGCGGCGAGCGCCACGCCCAGCGCTGCGGATATGCAGAGCATCCCGACGATCACGACGATCGAACGCGGGAGCATGCCGCCCGCCTCACGCAGTGAACGACGGGTGAAGCGCAGCCCCACGTCGAGGCCAATAACGGCGAATGCGAGATCTGCGACGACCAGCGGGATCGGTGCGACCAGCGGCCGGTAGATGAGAGAGACCGCGGCGGCGGCCACCATCGGGCCGAGAATCGCGCCGCCGGGCAGGCGGAGCACCCGGGCAAGCCAGAGGCCCACGGCAAGCGCACCCGCGACGTAGAGCAACCCGCCGCCGCTCACCAGCGGACCGGTCACCACGCCGTGGGTGCTCCGCGTCATCCCGAACACGCCGATGGCGACGACAGGCGTGACGGCGACGATGATCAGCACCCGCACGTACTGCATGACAGCGACGAGGCGCTCATCCGCCCCGAGCTCCCGGCTGAGCGCGATGATCCCGGCGGCTCCGCCGGCGATCATCCCGAACGCCGCGGTCGCACGGTCGACGCGTGAGAAGCGTGCCAGGACGAGACCGGCCGCAACGCTCAGCGCGACCGTCAGCACCGAGACAACGAGTACCGGGACGAGATGCGCGCCCAGAGCGCCGACTGTGGACCGCTGAAGATATGACCCCGCAGTCACGCCGACGACTCCCTGCGCGGCGACCGCCGCGTGGCGCGGCACGTCGAGCGACACGTGGGCAAGGAGCGCGTACGCGATTCCGACAACGAACGCCGCGAGCAAGTAGGGGCTCGGCAGCCCGGCGCGCTCGAAGCCGAAGGCCACCGGTGCGAGCGCGGCTGCGACACCAAACCAACGGAGGGCGGGCTGCAAGGTCTTCTGCAACCCGCCCTCCGTCAGATCCTCGTCAGCCTTCCTTGGAGACGACCGACTGGAGCTCCTGCGGCGTGACGGTTCCGCGCGTCACGTTGTTGAGGCTCGCATCGAAGCCGAGCATCTCGAATCCGCTGAAGACGTTGTGGTACTTGTTGAAGTCGTCGTTGCCGGAAGCGCCCTGGTAGTTGATCTCCTTGTGCTTCTTGAGGAGTCGGACGCAAGCCGCATACGTCGAGCACTGCACGCCCGGCGGATCCGACACCTTCACGACATCCTTCACCCAGACCTTCGGGTTCGTCGAGTTCGCCGCTGTCATTGCGAGGGACGCAATGACAATCGAGTCGTACTCGTTGAACGTCGTCGGCAGGAGGTTCTTCGTGTGCCAGACGCTCTGGTAGTCGGCGAGGAAGTGGCTGTACGCCGTGCCCGCAGGTGACGCCGGCAGGGCAGCGGTCAACTCGGTCGACGCCGTCTTGCCGAATGCCTTGGCGTAGTCGCCGTTCGGAGCCGACTGGAGGTCGTCACCGATCCACGGGATGTTCATGTAACCCAGCTGCTGACCGTCGGCGAACAGCGTCGCGGCCGACTGGGAGTCCATCGAGTCGAAGATCACCTGCGGGTGGCCGGCGAAAGCCTGTGCCAATTCCGCGTTGTACGACGACTGTCCCGGCGTGATCGTGATGTTCGCGTCGATCTTCCCGCCCAGCGTCTTGAACGCCTTCTCGAGGGGCGGAACGAAGCCCTGCGAGTTCGCCGAGTTGTCGAAGATCAGTGACGCCGACTTGAAACCGTGCTGAATGGCGTAGTAGGCCATCGCGATCGCCTCGTTCGAGTCGGACGAAGAAGTCCGGAACACGTAGGGGTATTTCATCGTGTCAAGCTGGGTCAGGCCGCCGACCATGAAGTCCGCGACGTTGTTCGGCTTGAACTGGTTGATGACTGCCTCGATCGTCGGCGAGAACGGGCCGACCACCATCGTCGGGTGCTTCAGCAGCAGCTTGCGGAATGCGGGAAGCGCATCGACGGAGTCCGCCGCGTCATCGACGTAGGCCGACTTCCACTTGTGACCGAGAACTCCGCCACTGTGGTTGACCTCGTAGATGCCGACCGGAACGCCGTGCGTTCCCCACTGCGAAAGCAGCGACTTCGTCCCGGTGAACGGGAAAATGCCGCCGACGATGAGCGAAGACGAGCGCGACGTCTTCTCGTGCTTCGCGGTCGTCTTGACGGAGCCGAACGCGCCGGCCGCGGTGATCGCCGCGGTGGCAACTCCGAGTGCCAGAACGAGCATCACGCTCCGGCGCCCTTTGACCTTGATCATCCATCCCTCCTTGTGTGCTCGATGGCGTGCGTGTGGGACTGGGGCTCTTGGACGTGCGACCGGCCGAGGAAGATCGACGCAAGGTCGAGCGCGGCGATCTCTTTGGCCGGTCCGTGAACGTGGCTGCGGCCAGCCACGAAGACGTGGACGTAGTTCGAGTGCTTCAGTGCGCGCTCGACGTTCTGCTCGACGACGAGCACCGCCGTGTCGAGCTGCGAGATACGCGCGATCTGCTGCCAGACCACGTCGGTGTATGTCGGCGACAAGCCGGCAGTCGGCTCGTCCAGAACGATCACCGACGGGTCGACCATGAGAGCGCGCGCGATCGCGAGCAGGTTTTGCTGGCCGCCGGACAGAAAGCCGGCCTTCTTGTCCGCCGCCGTCAACAGGTCGGGGAAGATCTCGAGGATCTCGCTCATCCTGGCCGACGTGTCGCCCTTCGCCGCGAACCCACCGACCTCGAGGTTCTCGCGAACGGTCAGGCGCTTGAACACGTTGTCGTTCTGCGGCACGTACACCAGCCCGTGACGCGGGATCTGGTGTCCCGGCATGGACGTGATGTCGACGTCGTTGACGAAGATCTTCCCCGACATCGGCTTGAGGACGCCGACGAGGGTTTTTGCGAACGTCGACTTGCCCGCGCCGTTCGGGCCGACAATCGTCGTCACGAGGCCGACTTCGGCCGACAGGCTGATGTCGTTGATGATCGGGACGCGGCTGTAGCCGGCCGAGACACTCTCAGTGAGCAACGCCGGCATCGATCACCTCACCGAGGTAGGCCTTGACGACTTCGGTGTTCTCGCGCAGCTCGCTGAGACGACCGGTAGCGAGTGTTCGTCCTTCCGCGAGAACAATGACGTAGTCGCAGATTTGCTCGACGACATTCAGGTTGTGCTCGACCATGAGCACCGTGACTCCGCTCTTTCTGAGGTCGAGGATGTAGCCGCCGATCAGCTCGATCAGGGCCGGATTGACCCCGGCCATCGGCTCGTCGAGCAGCAGGATCTTCGGCTCCGCCATGACGGCCCGCGCGATCTCGAGCAGCTTCTTCTGACCGCCCGAGAGCTCACGCGCCCGCGAGTCGCGGTGCTCGTACAACCCGTAGATGTCGAGGACGTGAAGGGCGCGCTCGGCGTGCTCGCGCTCCTGCTGCTTGACCACGCCCGGGCGAAAGAAGATGTTGGCGAGCGACTCGCCGGCCTGGCCGGCAGGTGCCGTGAGCAGGTTTTCGAGAACGGTAAGGCCGCCGAGTTCGCGCGAGAGTTGGAACGTCCGCAGGAGACCGAGACGGGCAATCTTGTGACTCGGCCAGTTCGTGACTTCCGTCTCGCCGAGGAACTCGTGCCCGGCGTCGCAGCGCATCGCCCCGGAGAGGATGTTCACCACCGTCGTCTTGCCGGCGCCGTTGGGCCCGATCAACGCGGTGATCTGGCCCTCTGGGATGTCGAACGCCGCACCGTTCACGGCGTGCACTCCCTGGAACGCCTTCGTGATCCCCTCGCACCGCAACGCAGCTGTCCGCGTGCGATCGAGGACGCCCCCCGTGGTCACTGGGCGTCCCTTTCCCGGGGAATGACACCGAAGCTCGTCGTTCTCCGAAGCCGCGCCGGCGCCACACCCTGCGGGCGGAACCACAGGACCAGCATCAGCACGATCCCGATCACCGCACCGTCGAAATACTCGATCAGCCCGGGATGACCGGGAATCTCAGGCAGGAACGCCGGCAGATGGACGAGCAGCGTCTCGACGAGCAGCGCGCCGACCAGCATGCCGAGATTGCTGCCCGTCCCCCCGACGAGCAGGACCGCAAATACGACGAACGTCTCGCCGGGAAGCCAGGCGGTCGGGTTGAACGAGCCGCCGAACTGGATGAGCAGGCCGCCGCCGATCCCGGCGTAGAACGACCCGATCAGCATGGACTTGACCTTCATGCCGAAGACGCCCTTTCCAAGCGCGGCGGCGACAACTTCGTCATCGCGGATCGCCCGGAATGTGCGACCCATCGGCGACCTCGTCATTCGACTCATCGCGAGCCACATGAGCAACGCCACGACGCCGGTCAGGCACGCGAAGAACGGGATGAACGAGTTCACGTTGAGACCGAGCGCCTTGGCGAACGGCTCGGGCACGTTGTAGAGCCCGTCTGCCCCGTTGAACAGCCCGACGTAGTTGTTGCAGAAGTCGTAGAGGACGAGGGACAGCGAGATCAGGACGATCGCCAGATAGTCGGTCCGAAGGCGCCTGAGCGAGATCAGCGCGACGACGAACGCAAAGCACATCGCGGCGAGTCCGCCGAGCAGCAGGTTGAGCGGGAACGGAAGGCCGAGTCCGAGGATGTAGAACTGCCCGGTCCCGTGCGCGCTGTGCAGGCTGAACACGCCGGTGAAGTACGCGCCGATCGCGACGAAGCCGATGTAGGCGAAGTTCAGGATCCCCGTCTCGCCGTACTGGATGTTCAACCCCATCGCGAGGATCCAGTAGTCGAACAGGAAGAAGACGAGTGTGAAGACGTAGTACGTCACCGCTACGCCGACTCCGTCCTCGACAGCAGGCCGCTTGGCCGGATGAGCAGAGCGACGATCAAGATGACGAACGCGATGTCGAGCTTGTACGACGGGTTGATGAACGCCGCCGAGATCTCCGTTGCAAGCCCGATCAGCACCGCGCCAGCCATGGCGCCGTAGATGCTTCCGACGCCGCCGACGATGACGGCTGCGAAGATCACGAAGAGAAACAGCTCGCCCGATGCCGGAGTGAGGTTGCCCTCACTGATGCCGAGCACCGTTCCCGCGACACCCGCGAGAGAGCCCGACAGGAACCATGTGATCGTCGTGATCCGCTTCGTGTCGATGCCGCTCGTCATCGCGAGGGTCGTGTTGTCCGACATTGCTCGCATGCACTTGCCGAGCCGCGTCGCCCTGAGCATCGAGTGGACGGCGACCATCAGGACTGCTGCGATCGCCATCACGATCAGCTGGTTCTTGGTGAGCAGCAGCGGCCCGATCTTCTGGGCCTGCGAGATCGGCATGTTGAAGAACCGCACTTGCGCGCCCCAGATCGCGTATTCGATGTTGAGGAGGATCAGCGAGAGGCCGAACGTCACGATGAGGACGTAGTGGCCACTCGAGAAACGTCTCGCAAAGGGCCCGAGGATGAAGCGGTTGATGATCACCGCAAG